>NZ_QQSV01000003.1 GCF_003351145.1 Meiothermus sp. QL-1
CGTTCGGGTTCGCCGCCGCCGCTACGTACGTAATCGCCGCCGTCAGCGTCGTCTTCCCGTGGTCCACGTGCCCAATCGTCCCCACGTTCACGTGGGGCTTCGTCCGCTCAAACACGCCCTTGGCCATCCTTGCCTCCTTTGGCTTCCGCTGCTTTTTTCAGGAACACACCGCCCGCAGCGGTCGACGGGCGGTGTGGGTTTGGAGCTCGGGATCGGGCTTGAACCGACGACCTCACCCTTACCAAGGGTGTGCTCTACCAGCTGAGCTACCCGAGCGGAGCGCTTTCGCAAAGGCGCTGGCTGGGGGGAGCCCCAGCCCTTCGCCGTAAGCGCTTGGAGCGGGAAACGGGACTCGAACCCGCGACCCTCGGCTTGGGAAGCCGATGCTCTACCAACTGAGCTATTCCCGCACGGGCGCCTCGCGCCATCGCGGCGCCTGTCGCATTAGCGCGCCCACGGACCTTGGTGGGCAGGGGAGGATTCGAACCTCCGAACTCCGAAGAGAACAGATTTACAGTCTGTCGCCTTTAACCACTCGGCCACCTGCCCTTGTTTGGAGCCACCCATCGGAATCGAACCGACAACCTTCCGATTACAAGTCGGGTGCTCTACCAGTTGAGCTAGGGTGGCCCGGCTTGCGTTCCGATGGGGCGCCTTTGGACTTGGGGTCGAACCTCGTCCAAGAAGCAAGACTACATCACACCAAAAGGGCTGTCAAGTCGGTGTGGGGGTGGGGTATGCTTGTTTTTACAGGTCTGATTTGTTAGAGTGAGGGGATTTTGCGATGGTTCCACACTTTCCCAGTATCAACCTGTCCCGCCTTCTGCGCGAGGGGGGCACCGCTTCGGCCCAGGGCGAGATTACAGAGGCCATCCTGGTAGAACAGGAGCGGATACCCCTCCACACCCCGGCCCGGTGGCGGGTAAGCGTGACCCGGCTGGAGAGAGAGCAGGGCCAGGCCTTCTGGCTCTCGGGGGAGGTGGCCGGGTATGCCCTGATGGAGTGCCGCCGCTGTCTTGCCCCAACCCCAACCCCGGTGCGGGCTCATTTTCAGTACCTCCTGCGCTACGTGGCCGGTCTGGCCCACCCTGTGGTGGTGGAGGAGGATGAGGAGGACGTCCTCCTTTTTGGGCATCCTAACCTCGACCTGAGCCTGTTTTTGAGCGAGGCCTTTGCCCTCGAGCTGCCCTACACGGTGCTTTGCCGGGAGGATTGCAAGGGGCTCTGTCCGGTCTGCGGGGCCAACCGCAACGAGGTGGACTGCGGCCACAGGGAGGGTCGGACCCGCCTGGCCGAGGCGCTCGCGCGGCTGTTGCAGGAGTAGGCTAGAGGCGTGCGAGGGGTGCCCCCGGATTCCTGGCTGCGGCATCTAGAAAAGCACCTGCCCCTGGCCCGCACGGGCGAGGACCCCGAGGGGGTGCACCAGGTGCGGGTGGCGGGGCGGCGCCTGCGGGTCTGGCTTCGTTTGGCGGGTATGCGCGTGCTGGACGACGACCTGGCCTGGCTGGTGCGTTCGGCTGGCCGGGTGCGCGACCTGGAGGTGTTGCTCGGGATGAAGCTGCCCGAGGCCTTCCTCAAATGGGTCCGGGGCCTTTTGCAGGAAGCCCGGCTCGAGCTGCGGCCTGTGCTGGACTCCCCTCGGCTTGCGGGGTTGTTGCAGGCCCTTTCGCTTTTGCCCCCCCTGGAGCCCGGTTCGGCCAGGCTCCGGCTGGCCCGCTTTTCGGCCCAGGTGGAGCGGCGGGCGGCCCGGTGGATGCAGGAGGGGGGCTTTGAACCCATGCACGCCCTGCGGCGGGCCCTGCGCCGGCTGCGCTATGCGCGGGAGTGGCTGGGCGAGGATGCCCGAGAGGTCAAGGCCCTGCAGGAGGTTTTCGGGCGGGCAGGGGACCTGCACTTCACCCTGGGCTATTTGCAGCGCTTTGAGGCCGAGGGGGGAGGCCTGCCCCGGGGCTACCTTGGGCGCAAGGAGGTGGAGCTGGCGGCGGCCATGGAGGAGGCCCGGGCGGCCTGGCTGCGGTGGGGAAGCCGGGCTTTGCGGTAGGCTAGCGCCGATGAGCGCCTACACCTATGCCTACCGGGGCAGCCTCCTGGAAAACCGCCACCGGGTCTCCATAGCCATCGTCGGGCCGCGGGGGGCTTTGCTAGCCTACAGCGGCAACCCCGAACTGGTCGCCCCCTTGCGCTCCACCGCCAAACCCTTCCAGGCCCTGGCCCTCTACCTGAGCGGGGCCGTTCGGCGCTTCGACCTTACCCCGGCCGAGGTGGCCCTGTCCTGCGCTTCCCACGATGGCCGGCCGGAGCACGTGGCCCTGGTAGCCCGCTACCTGGAGAAGCTGGGGCTCGGCCCCGAGCACCTGGTGTGTGGAGCCCACCCACCCTTCGACCCCGAGGCCCGCGAGGCCCTGCAGCGGGCCGGCAAAGCGCCCGGCGTGCTGCACAACAACTGTTCGGGCAAGCATGCCGGGATGCTGGCCACAGCTTTGGCCCTGGGGGTTTCCCCCGAGGGCTACCACGAGGCGGCGCATCCAGTGCAGCAGCTTATTCTGCAAATTCTGCGCGAGCTATCGGGGCATGCTCACATCCCCCACGCGGTGGACGGCTGCAGCGTGCCCACCTTTGCCCTGCCCCTAGCCCCGGTGGCCCGGATGTTTGCCCTCCTGGCGGCACCGGAGGCAGCGCCGGCACGGTACCAGGAGGGACTGGAAGGGGTGTTCTCGGCCATGCGGCAGCACCCTGAGCTGGTGGCGGGGCCCCACAGCATCGATACCGTGCTCATGCGGCGGGTGCCAGGGCTCCTAGCCAAACGGGGGGCCGACGGCTACTACGGCCTGGCCCTGCGCGAGAGCCGTCTGGGGCCCGTTGGGGTGGCCCTCAAGGTGGAAAGCGGCTCCAGCGAGGCCCGTGAGCCGATGGTGGTGCGGCTTTTGGAGGTCCTGGGGCTGCTTTCGCCTGAGGTAGAGCTGCCCTGGCGCCGGCCCGTGCTGCGCAATGTGCGCTGGGTGCCGGTGGGGCACCTCGAGGCCCGGCTCGAGCTCAACTGGGTGCGCTAGCCCTGCACGATGCGGCGGGTGGGGTAGGGGATGCCGATGCCCTCAGCGTCCAGCCGCAGCTTGATCCGGCGGCGGAACTCCCGCCCCACGGCCCACTGCTCCTTGGGCTTGGTGGTGAACATGACCCGAATTACAATCCCCGACTCCCCGAGCTGCTGGATGCCCAGCATCTCCGGGGGCTGGTCGGTGAACCGGGGGCGCCAGTCGGGGTCGTGGTAGAAGGCCAGGGCCTCTTCCCGCACCACCTCCAGGGCCCGGTCGACCGGCGATTCGTAGGCCACCGAGACATCCACCACGGCCCGGGCCCAGTCCCGGCTCATCACCGTAACCTGCTGGATGGTGGAGTTAGGGATGAAGTGCACCCGGCCCTCCAGGTCGCGCAGCACCGTGAGGCGCAGGTTGAAACGCTCCACCGTGCCCGAAAGCTGCCCCACGGTGATCACGTCCCCCACCCCGTACTGGTCCTCCAGCAGGATGAAAAACCCATTTAGGACATCGCGGATGAGGTTTTGTGCGGCCAGCGAGATGCCAAGCCCCACCACCCCCGCCCCGGCCAGCAGGGCGGTCACGTTGAGGCCCAGGTTGGAGAGGACCAGCAGGGTTCCCAGCACCACGATGAGCACCTGCAGGACCGACTCGAGCACGCTCTTTAGGGTCTGCGCCCGCACCTGCTCCCGGCTGAACTCCCCCGAGCCCACCGGCACCCGTTGCAGCAGCCGGGGTATCAGCCGCCAGGCCAGCGAGGTGGACCCCAGGATGAGCAGGATGGCCAGCCCCCGTTCCCCCAGCCAGCCCAGCAGGGTCTCCCCCCAGGCCTGCAGGGGTCCGTCTATCTGCCAGAGGTGGGCCAGGAGCGAGAGCAGGGCCAGCCCCACCAGGCCCCACCAAAGCCGCCCTGCCCAACGCCAGTAGCGGTCGTCGCGCGTATCGGGGGTGAGCCGGCCCAGCCAGGCCGCCAGGCCGGCCCCTGCGCGGCCAAGCCAGTAGCCCAGAAGGAGCAGGCCCAGGCTGAAGACCCCCCGCAGCCAGAGGTTTTCCACTGCTAGCCCACCTCCTTTAGCCGGGCGATGCCCTCCCGCACCCGCTCCACCAGACCGGCCCTCACACTGGCATGGGCCTTGCGCAGCGCGCTCAGCACCGCCCTCGCGTCCGCCGAGCCGTGCCCGATGAAGACCGCCCCCTCCACCCCCAAAAGGGGCATGGCCCCGTACTCCGCGGGGTCCATCTTGCTCCGCAGCTTCCCCAGGGCGGGCCGCACCAGCCAGGCCCCCAGCCGGGTTAGCCAGGAGCCGCCCGCGAGGGCCTCGCGAATCCAGCGGAAGAGGGTCTGGGCCTCGCCCTCGGCCAGCTTGAGCACCACGTTCCCGGTGTAGCCATCGGTGACCACCACCTCGGTGGTGCCCCGGAAGATGTCCCGCCCCTCCACGTTGCCGTAAAACCGGAGCCCCGGCGCGGCCTTCAGGCGGGGAAGGGTCTTCAGGGTCAGCTCGTTGCCCTTCTCCTCCTCCTCGCCAATCGAGAGCAGCCCCACCTGGGGGTTCTCCACCCCCTGGGCCCGGGCGTAGGCGGCGGCCATCGCTGCGAACTGCACCAGCCACTCCGGCTTGCAGTCCACGTTGGCCCCCCCGTCGACCAGGTAGGTGCGGCCCCGCTCGCTGGGCAGCTCGATGAGCAGCGTGGGCCGGTCCACCCCGGGGATACGGCCCAGGGTGAAGAGGGCCGCGGCCAGCGTGGCCCCGGTGTGGCCCATGGCCACCACGGCCGAGGCTTCTCCTCGCTTCAAAAGCTCCATGCAGATGTTGATGGAGGCCTGCCGCTTTTTTCGCACCTCGGTGGCGGGGTCGCGCATGGTGATGTACTCCGGGGCCTCCACAATGGGAAGCTCCCCTCCTTGCCGGCGGAGTTCTTCCTCCAGCGCCGCGCGCTGGCCCACCAGCACCACCGGGATACCTTCCCGCTGCGCCTTCAGGGCGCCTTCTACCGTGACCTGGGGGGCCCGGTCTCCCCCCATGGCATCCAGGGCGATGGGTTTCATGGGCTATAGCCTAAGGCCCCTAGGAAAGCTCTACCAGGCCACCGGCATGGCCTTGTGCCCCCGGATGACGAAGCCGCCCGTGTACTCTATTCGGTCGGTGGCCAGGTGGATGCCAGGAAGCCGCCTGAATAGGGTTTGGAAGGAGACCTGCAGCTCGAGCCGCGCCAGGGGGGCCCCCAGGCAGTAGTGGATGCCAAGGCCAAAGGTGAGGTGGGGGTTCTCCGGCCGGGTGAGCCAGAGCCGGTCGGGGTCGGGGAATTTGCGTGGGTCCCGGTTGCCCGAGGCGTACATGAGGGCCACCTCCTGCCCTCGCTTTAGCTGGAGGCCCCTGTACTCCATGTCCTCCAGCACCCAGCGCTCGAACATGGGCAGGGGGGTGTCGTAGCGCAAGAGCTCCTCTACCGCCAGCTTGAAGAACTCGGAGCGGTTCTTGGCTGCGGCTTCCCGCACCTCCTCCAGGGCCTCTGGGTTGCGGGATAGGGCCAGGAACCCGGCGGTGGTGCCGTTGACGGTGGCCTCGTGGCCGGCGTTCAGCAGCAGGATGCTGTTGGCCACCAGCTCGTCGGGGGTGAGCTTTTCCCCCTGTTCCTCCACCTCCACCAGAGCACTTATGAGGTCATCCCTGGGCCGCCGGCGGCGCTCCTCGGCCAGAGCGCGGATGTACTGGGAAAACTCCACCACGGCCTGATTGGCCTCCCGCGCTTGCTCTTCGGTGTAGCCGAGCTCGTAGAGCTTCACGATTTTGGCTGACCAGGGGCGCAAGAGATGGCGGTCTTCTTCTGGAACACCCAAAAGCTCGGCAATCACCGTTACCGGCAGGGGCTCGGCGTAGTCCTTGAGCAGGTCCATCTGCCCCTGGTCCTCGGCCCGGTCGAGGAGCTGGTGCACGATGCGCTCGACCCTGCCCCGCAGACCCTCTACCCGGGCTGGCGTGAAGACCTTCATGAAGAGCCCCTTGAGGCGGGTGTGCTTGGGGGGCTCGTTGTCGAGCATGTGGTTTTCCTGGAAGTGGTCGAAGTCCCGGGTCAGGGGGTTGGGCGGGGGCCAGCCCAGCTCGTCGCGGGAGAGAATGTGGGTGATTGAGCGCCCCAGCCGCCGCTCGCGCAGCAGGTTGGCGATGTCGTCGTAGCGCAGGAAAAAAATCTTGTTCCAGACCGGGTCAAAGAAGACCGGAAGCTCCTCCCGCAGCGTGCGCAGGGTGGGGTAGGGGTCGTAGACGAAGGCCGGGTCGTTGATGTTGAGGTGGTGGGTTTGCACGGCCTGGGGTAGGCGGGAGGGCCGGGGGTGCGCTGCTAGGCGCTTACGGGGACGTGTTTGTTCAGGCGGGCCACAAAGTTGCTCTTGGGAGCAGCCCCCACCATGACCTCCACCGGCTGCCCGTTTTTGAAGAGGATGATGGTGGGAATGCTCATCACCCGGTACTTCATGGCCGTCTGGGGGTTCTCGTCCACATCCAGTTTGGCCACGGTAACCCGGCCCGCATACTCCTTGGCCAGCTCCTCCATTACCGGGGCCACCATGCGGCAGGGCCCGCACCACTCGGCCCAGAAGTCCACCAGCACGAACTGGTTTTCCTTGAGCACGCTCTCAAAATTGGCATCGTTCACTTCGATGGGTTTGGCCATGGGTGTACCTCTCCTCGGCCAGGTGGCCGATTAGCTCTACACTTTAGCACCCCTGGCGGGTCGCAGGGAATGCCAGTACACTTTTCATAGTGCGTTTGGCGGACACCCCGGAGGTTCAAGCGGCCCTGGCTTTGTGGCGAAAGGGGCAGTTTTGGGAGGTGCACGAGGTGCTCGAGCCCCTCTGGCAGCGGCTTGCGGGGCCAGGCCGCGAGCTGGTCCAGGGCCTTATCCTCCTGGCGGCCGCCCTGCATAAGGCCAAAACCAACCCCCGGGGGGGTTGGCGCAACTTCAGCAAGGCTCTGGCTCGTTTAGAGGGACTGCCTGCGGAGTACGAGGGAATCCCGGTGGCAGCCCTGGTAGAGGAGGCGCGGAGGGCGCTGGAGAACCCCTAGCCCTCCAGCCAGCCCACCGCCCAGACCTCGCCCTGGCGCAGCTCGAGCCTTATCGCCCGCAGGTCGGTGGAGGCGGGCCCCCTCAGCAGGGTGCCGTCGGCCCGGAACTGACTGCCGTGGCAGTTGCACTCCATGATGCCCCGCTGGTCGGGCAGGGGTACGGTGCAGCCCTGGTGGGTGCAGGTGCGGCTAAAGGCCACCAGGAAGATCTCGCCCAATCGTTGTACGCGGGAGCTGGGTCTTTCTGGGGGGGCAACCCGCAGCAGGTAGGCCGGCTCCCCGGCGAAGGTGAAGCTGGCCTCTGCTCCCACCCGCTCCAGCCGGCCCAGCTCCACTACCCGCACCGGCCGGGGCTGGGCCCGGGCTGGAGAGCCCAGGCCCCAGGCCAAGGCCGCGGCCAGCAAGGCTCGGCAGGTGCTGCGGCGGTTCATATGAGGGTCAGGCCAGCACGTCTTCGGGGTGCAGGATGGGGGCCTGGGCGCGGGTCTTGAGCACTTCCAGGGCCTCCTGCTCGCTCATCACCGGGTTCTGGAAGCGGATGCCCAGGGCCCGGGTCATCAGGGTGAAGTTGTAGGTGTTGTCGATGAGCCCAACGCGGGCGGTGTGCACGCCGCGCCCATAGACGCCGAAGAGGGTGGGGGTGGCGGTGTGCTGGCCCGAGTTCCAGCCGATGTTGGCCCGGTTGACCCGGTTGGCTTCGGTCTGGCGCATGACCCAGGAGAAGGTGTTGGCGGGCTGGATACCGTAGCGCACCGCATCGGGCAGGTAGGTCCGCTGGGTGACAGCAGCCGCTGCGGCCTGGGCCTGCTCCGGGGTGAGGGCCACCCCTTTCAGGGTGCGGAAGAGCTCGGCGATGGCCTCAGGGGTGGGCTGGTTGCCCAGCCGGGCCTGCATGAACTCGAAGGAGGCCTTCTCGTTCTTGAGGAGGTCGATTCCCTCGCTGCTCAGGCGGTACGAGGGCCCGGTCCCATACAAAGCCGGTGCGCCGCAGCCGTGGTCAGAACCTATGATGAGGAGGGTGTCGGGGTTCTGGTCCACGAAGTTCATCACCACCTCCAGGGCCTCATCGGCGGCCAGGATGTCCCAGAGGGTGGTGGCGGCATCGTTGAGGTGGTTGGCGTGGTCGATGCGGGCCGCCTCCACTTGCAGCACGAAGCCCTTGCTGTGCGCGGCCAACCGGGGCAGGGCGGCGCGGGTCATCTCGGCCAGGCTGGGCACCGCTACGCCCTGGAAGCGGCGGTCGATTTCGTAGGGCACGTGGCTGCTGCTGAACACCCCGAGCAGCTTGGAGGCGTTGGAGGCCTGCAGTTCGGCCAGGGTCCGGACCACCCCGTAGCCCTTGGCCGCGTAGGCCGCGTACATGTCCTTTTTGTCGCGCCGCACCGCGGGGTCGAAGAAGCGCTGCCCGCCCCCCAAGTAGACCTGGGCCCCGAACTCCAGGTACTGCTCCGCAATCTGTTCCTCGGCGTTGCGGTCGGGGTTGGTGACCAGGAAGCCCGCCGGGGTGGCATGGGTCACGGTGGCGGTGGTGACCACCCCCACGGCCTTACCCTGCTGCTTGGCCAGGGCGAAGATGGGGGTGAGCGGGCGCCCATCGATGTGGATGGCCAGGCCGCCGTTTACTGTCTTGACCCCGGTGCTCCAGGCGTTGGAGGCCGCGCTCGACTCGGTGACGAAGCTGGTGAGGCTGTGGGTGTTTTGCAGACCGCTAACCCCGGTGGCCAGGAAGCGCTCCAGGGCCAGTGGGCGGCCTAGCACCCGCCGGGCGTAGAACTGGGCGATGGCGTAGTCCTCCCAGCCCATTCCGTCATAGGCAAAGAAAATCAGGTTGCGCGCGCGGACTAGGATGCCGGGCTGATTGGCCTGGGCGCTTTGAGCCTGGGCCGAGAGGGCCGCCAGGGCCCCGGCGGCTACGCCAGCTTTGAGCAAGTCTCTGCGTTTCACGCTGCATCACCTCCCATTTCAAGGTAGGCCGCTAGGGTCAGCTCGCTGTCACGCTCTCAAAGACCAGGGCGGACTGGGGGTGCCTTGACCTTCTCCTGACCTTGCTTACCTAGATTCAGTCCTGGGAATAGCAACCATTCCCAGGAAACGGCCTAAAGCTATCCCCAAAGGAGGCTTATGATCGAGCTCGAGAAGGAGTACCGTCCGGAGAACCATGTGGGTGGACGCTCCCCCGCGACCTGCCACTGGAAGTGCGGCGATGCTTGTGCTCAGCCCATCCTGAACCAAAGCGAGAACACCTACCTGCGCGATGTGGTGGAGGAGGCTCTGTCCCGCCGGGGGTTCCTGGCGGCGAGCCTGGGTGGGCTTTTCATCCTGGCGGGGGTCTCCAACCTGGCCCGGGCCCAGGGCAGCAGCCTCAGGTTCAAGCCCATTGGCCTTTCCACCGAGGACCGGGTCATTGTGCCCGAGGGCTACACCACCAACGTGGTGATCCGCTGGGGCGACCCCATTGGGCGGGGGGCCCGGCGTTTCAACGTCAACGACTGGGACGCCCGCTCGCAGGAGCAGGCCTTTGGCTACAACTGCGACTACATCTCCTGGCTGCCCCTGCCGGGCTATGCCTCGGGCAACTCGGCCCGGGCCATCCTCTGGGCCAACCACGAGTACACCAACCCCGAGCTGATGTTCCCCGGCTACAAGCAAGGCAGCCCCACCAAGGAGCAGGTGGACATCGAGCTGGCGGCCCACGGGGGAACGGCGGTAGAGGTGCGCCGGGCTAGCGACGGCAGCATCTACTACCTGCCGGTTTCGGTCTACAACCGCCGCATCACCGCCACCACCCCCATGGAGCTCACCGGTCCTGCCGCCGGCCACCCCCTGCTGCAGACCAAGGCCGACCCCACCGGGCGCCGGGTGCTGGGCATGCTCAACAACTGCGCCGGTGGAACCACTCCCTGGGGCACCATCCTGACTGCCGAGGAGAACTTCAACCAGTACTTCGCCGGCCTCAACGCCCTGCCCGACGGGCTGGTCAAGCGCAGCCATGCCCGTTACGGGCTGCCGGGGGGCAACAGCAGCCGGCGCTGGGAGCTCTTCTACGAGCGCTTTGACCTGACCAAGGAGCCCAACGAGCCTTTCCGGCACGGCTGGATCGTGGAGATTGACCCCTACGACCCCACCTCCACCCCCAAGAAGCGCACCGCCCTGGGCCGCTTCAAGCACGAGGGGGCCGAGGCCACCGTGGCCCCCAGCGGTCAGGTGGTGCTCTACATGGGCGATGATGAGCGCTTTGACTACCTGTACAAGTTTGTCACCAAGGGCCGCTTCAACCCCAGCGACCGCAAGGCCAACATGAACCTTCTGGACGAGGGTACGCTCTACGTGGCCCGCTTCAACGCCGACGGCACCGGGGTCTGGCTGCCCCTGGTGCACGGCAACGGTCCCCTGACCGCGGCCAACGGCTTCAACAGCCAGGCCGACGTACTTATCCACACCCGCCTGGCCGCCGACCTGCTGGGTGCCACCAAGATGGACCGGCCCGAGGATGTGGAGCGCAACCCCGTCACGGGTGCGGTCTACGCGGTGATGACCAACAACAGCCGCCGCACCCCGGCCCAGGTAGACGCCGCCAACCCCCGCCCCGACAACCGCCACGGGCACATCATCGAGATTCTGGAGGCTGGCAACGACCCTACCTCCACCACCTTCCGCTGGGCCCTTTTCCTGGTAGCGGGCGAGCCCTCCGACCCCAGCACCTACTTTGCTGGCTTCCCCAAGGACAAGGTCTCGACCTTCTCCTGCCCGGACAACATCACCTTCGACCAAGCCGGCAACATGTGGATTGCCACCGACGGGCAGGACAGCTCGCTGCGCAAGAACGACGGGGTCTTTGCCGTGCCCACCCAGGGTCCCGAGCGCGGCTATGTGCGGCAGTTCATGTCGGCCCCGGTGGGAGCGGAGGTCTGCGGCCCCATCTTTACCCCCGACAACAAGAACTTCTTCGCCGGCATCCAGCACCCGGGCGAGGGGGGCACTTTGGAGAAGCCGGTGAGCACCTGGCCCGATGGCACCAACGTGCCCAGGCCCTCGGTGGTGGCGGTGCGCAAGCTGGACGGGGGCATCATCGGCGGCTAACCACCCCTTCGGACCCTTCCCCGATCGGGGAAGGGGTTCTGTTTATGAAACGGCGCCTGCTCCTCAAGGGGCTGCTGGGGCTTTGGGCGGGCCCGGGCGCGGCGCAGCAGCCACGGGTGAGGGTCGCTGCGGTAAGCCAGTTTCCTGAGGTGGGGAGCTACGTCAACTTCAGCTATCTGAACAGACCGGCCACGGTTATTCGGGTAGCAAAGCCACCCCACATCACCCCGCAATACCTGCAGGCCGGGCCGGATGTATACCTGTCGGGCTACCTGCGCGAGTGCCCCCACAACGGCTGTGAGGTGCGCTTTCACCCTTCAGCGAGCACCCTTTTGGTCTGTTACTGCCACGGAAGTCTGTTCCGCCGGGCCGATGGGCGTTTGGAGGCAGGGGTTGCCGGCGAGGACCTGCCGGGCCTGCGGCTGGAGCTCGAGGGCGAAGATGTTGTGGTGGTAGGTCTGGCAAACCCTGCCTAAGTCGAGCACCATCACGAGCCGCCCACCCCCCCGGCCCTCGTGCACCCGGCCTCGTCAGGGTTCGAGCACCTCCAGCACCCCCAGGCAGGCCCTGCTGCTCATCTCCACCAGCAGCAGGGTCTCGCCAATGGCGGCAAGCGCACCGCAGGGCCGTGCCCCTCCGAGGCCGTAGATAAGGAGGTGGCCCGGCGAGTGCAGAAGGCGGACGCCGCCGGGCTCGGGGGCCAGGCATAGGCGTTCCAGAGCCGGGTCGGCCTGGCCGAGGTCCACCGGCTGCATGAGCACCAGATGCTGGCGGCGGGACTCAGGGCTCGAGCCCAGGTAGTCGAGCCGCGCGCGGGGTTCGGGCACCCCCTCAAAGGCCAGGAAGAGCAGCTCGCCCAAGGGTTTTTGCCCGGCCATGAGCTGTATGGCCTGCCCAAAGGGCACCAGACCCTGGCGGGCGATGGGGGCCCCTTCGACATGCAGTGCGATGGTGGCGGGCTGCCCCAAAAGGCGCAGCCCACCCCGGCCCAATGCGAGGCAGAGGTTGTGCAATACGGGAAGGTTGAGCCTGCGTCCTAGGTCGAAGGGTTTCAGCCCGCCCAGCTCGAGGCTGATCAGGTGCCCATCGAGGGCGCAGAAGGCCTTGCCCCAGCGGGCAGGGGTGGCCTGGCGGGGGGGGACCACGGCCAGCCCCAGCAGGGGCCTGGCCTGGTGGTACACCCAGGCCACCTCATCCCAGGGGAGGATGTCCCCCACCCCCAAAGCTTCCGGCGCTCGCAGGGCAAGGCCTTCAGGTAGCTGCTGCAGCCGGGCCCCCTCGGGGGTGCCCAGAAGCAGGAGGCCCTGGAGCAGAGGGTGGCCCCAGCGCGCCCCCAGATTGGCGGTGCAGCCCGGGGAGAGCTCGAGCGGCCGGGGGACCCCGGAGGGCCTGGGGGCCTCGGTATCGGTAGAGGTAGGAGACCTTTTGGGCCGCCATCCCAGACGGCCCAGGAGGTCTTTGGCCCCTTGCAGCAGCTTGGGATGCTTCATGGCCCCTACCCAGCATACGCCCCGGTGGGCGGCCCGAAGTCAACCCAGGGCTGGGTTAGCTCTCACTCACGCTTCACACGCTTCGCATATGGTTGGCAGCATGAAGCGATGCCTGCCCTTCGCAGTACTGCTGGGCCTAGCCCTCGCGGCCCCCATCGAGGAGGTGGAGATCCGGGGGGCCGACCCGGTGCTGGCCGCCTTGGTGCGGGTGGCCCTGCCTTTTGGGGCGGGGGACGAGCCGGGGGACCTCGAGCAGGCCCGGGCCGCAGTGCTCAACACCGGCTACTTCCGCAACGCGCGGGTCAGCCTGGTGGGCAACCGGCTGGTGGTGGAGGTAACCCCCAACCCCAGCATCGCCAAGGTGGCGGCCACCTCCCGCGTTTTTCCGGAAAGCAGCGTGCTGCGCTACCTCGAGACCGAGCACGCCATTGGGGCGGGTTCAATCTTCAACCCCAAAAGGGCCACCGAGGCGGCGCAGGCCTTGGCCCGCATCTACCGCAACGAGGGCTTTCCCTTCGAGCCCCGCGTCACCCCTGAGGCCAAGGACGTGCCCGAGGGGGTCGAGCTTACCTTCCGCATCGAGGAGAGTCCCGAGCTCAAGTCGGTGGAGCTGGGGGCCGCTACCTACGTGCCCAAGGAGCGCCTGGAGCCCCTTTTCCAGGGGGTGATTGAGGACGGCCGCTTTTCCTTTGAGCGTTACCGCGAAGCCGTGGGTCGTGTTGCCGAAACCTACGCGGCGGCGGGCTTCCGGGGCAGCGGGGTAGACCTGGCCCGCACCGCTTTGTCGGACGGTGTCCTGCGGGTGGCCTTCAGCGAGCTCAAGATAGCCGAGATCAACGCCCAGGGGGTGGACGTGGCCCCGCTGGGGCTCAGGGTGGGCGACCCCTTCAACCTTGACCGGGTCTTAGACGGGGTAAACGCGCTCTCCCGCAGCCTGGGGCGGGTGGTCGAGTTCCGGCCCGAGCGGGTGGGCCAGGATGGGGTGCGGCTTACCTTTCAGCTCGGCGAGCAGCGCTTCGGCACCATCCGGGAGGTGCGCCTCGAGGGAAACACCGCCCTGCCCACCGAGCAGCTTCTGGCCCGCGTGCGCCTCAAGCCTGGCGATGAGTACAACCCCGCCCTGGCCAACGAGGACTTTGCCCGGCTGCTGCGGGAGTACCGCGAGGCCGGTTACGACCTGGTGCCCCAGCCCGAGTTCAGCTTTCGCGACGGGGTGTACGTGCAGCGGCTGCGCGAGCTGCGCATTGCCGGCTACCGCATAGACCCGCCCTTGACCCGCACCGACCCCAGCGTTTTCCTGCGGGAGCTGCCCCCGGTGGGCAGCCTCTTCTCGGTGGCCGCGCTGCGCCAGGGCATCACCAACGTGCTGCGCACCGGCTTGCTGCGCGAGCCGCCCAGCGTGCGGCCCCAGCAGGGGGATAAGCCCGAGGATGTGGTGCTGGTGCTGAGCTTCCGCGAGGCTCAGACCGGGAGCCTGGTGCCGGCCATCGCCTGGAGCAGCCTGACGGGCTGGGAGGGCAGCATCAGCATTGGCGACACCAACCTCTGGGGCTTGGCCCATCAATACAACATCTCCTTGGGGATCAACCCCAACGATGCCGGACAGTTCATCACCTTCAGCGCTTCTTACCGCATTCCCTGGATTTACATCGATTTTGCTGATTTCAAAGAGGTGCGCACCTCCTTCAGCGTCAGCTTCTACAGCCAGCCCCAGGCCAACATCAACTTCCCCCTGCAGCAGCTCTACAACGGTTCGGTCCCCGATCTCAACGGCGACGGGGTCATCGATAGCAACGACACCACCGCCAACTGGCAGTACACCGAGCGCAAGACCGGTCTGAGCTTTTCCATTGCCCGCCCGCTGAGCAAGGACTTCCCCAACCTCAGGCTTTCGGCAGCGCTGGGCTGGGAGTGGAGCATTCCCACCCTGGAGGTCAACGACCCCAACCGCCCCCGCTGCTTGGTACGGGCAAACGATGGGGCCAACACCGCCAACCCCTCGGTGGCCGAGGATACCGCCTGCAGCAACGCGCTTTTGCAGGATGCCCTCAACCGCTTTGAGCAGAGCGTGCGGGAGTACCAGGCCATCACCCTTACCCTGGGGGCCACCTACAGCACCCTGAACAGCCCCAGCTTCCCCACCCAGGGCTTCTCGGTCAACCTCAGCACTGGGTACGGGATTACCTTCCCCAAGGGCGGCGACCCCGCGCAGTTCGTGCCCGTGGTCCTCACCGCGCGGCAGTACTTCCAGCTCGACCAGGCCGCCCGCCAGGCTTTGGGCCTGAGGGTCTCCTTCGGTACCATTTTGGGGACGGCCCAGGACAGCCAGAAGTTCAGCCTGGGAGGCAACAGCAGCGACATCACCACCCTCCGGGGCTACGACCCCCGCTTCCTCGACAAAGGCACTACGGTGCTGAATGGCACCATCGAGTACGGCTACGACTTCGGTCTTTCGCCCACCGGCGGCACCAATCTTTACGGCTTTGTGTTTGCCGACTTTGGCCGGTTGTGGCCGGCAACAGGCGACCTGGACGCCTTCTTTCTGGGGGCTGGCGTGGGGCTGCAGCTCAACCTCGACCTGCTGGGGGCGGTTCTGCCGCCCATCCGGCTGGACTACGGTTTTAGCCAGCGCAACCCCACGGGCCGCTTCGCCCTGCGGCTGGGGGTGAATTTCTAGCGCCTGCCCGTACCGGAGCAGCAATCACAGCCCAATGATGCGCAGGAGGTGGTGCTCGAGGCTCTCCACCGCCTGCTTGATGTGCCACTGGGCCTTGTCGCGTACTCCGGCAATGTTCGAGACCGCCCGCAGCTCCGCCCCCTTCAGCCCCAGCCACAAGCAGGTCTGGGCAAAGGCGGCCCCCTCCATGTTCTCTAGCTCGGCCCGCCACCGTTGTGAAAGCTCCTGCGCCTCGGCTGGGGTTTCCGAGAGCAGGTCGCGGGTGAGGAAGGTCTTGCCGGGCAGGCCCAGCCTGGCCTTGAGTTCGTGGGTGAAGGCCCGGTCCAGCGGGAAGCGATTGTAATAGGGGGCGCGCCCTTTCTCCAGGACAGGAAAGCCCACGGCCTGCATTCCGCCCTCCCTCAGCCCCAGGTCGGCCTGGACCTCCTCCTCGGCCAGCGCCGCGTCGCCTATTTGCAGCGCTGCCCCCGGGTACACCCCGGCAATCCCGAAAAGCAGGGCCCGCTCGAGGGGGTGGCGCTGGGCGAAGGCGGCCAGGGTGGCGGCGGTGTTGACCTTGCCGATGCCGCTTTCGAGCCAGACCCAGCCCTCGCCCCAAAGCCCCCTGCGCCCATAGAAGTCGAAGCGCCGGCCCCTCAGGAAGGCGGCCTCGAGGTGGGTGGGGCTCAGAAGGAGGAGCATGGGCCGCTAGTCCACCACCCTGAACCCCAAAGCCTCGGCCCGCTCCACGAAGAACTGGATGTTCTCGCTTTTGGTCTCCCCGCCCAGGCTCTTGCGCTCGTAGGCGCCCTCAGCAGCCAGGATCATGGTCTCGGCCAGGCAGGCCGGTACGGCCCCTTCGCCAAAGTGCAGGTCGAGGTTGCCGCGCATGGCCCCGGGGGGCCGCACCACCCCCCCGGGAATTACCCGCACCCCTGGCACCCGCTTGACCGACTCGTCCACGTCGGGGGGTACCCCCTCGTCGTAAATCCAGGCGCCGGGTTTCACATGCTCGGGGAAGATGACCGGCCTGGGGTCGGAGGTGGCGGTGAAGACCAGGTCGGCCTCCTTAATGGCCGAAATATCTAGGGTGGTAATAAGCTCGGGCACCGGCTGGCCC
Source organism: Meiothermus sp. QL-1 (assembly GCF_003351145.1). NCBI lineage: Bacteria > Thermotogati > Deinococcota > Deinococci > Thermales > Thermaceae > Meiothermus > Meiothermus sp. QL-1. Next base: position 16,449 of record NZ_QQSV01000003.1, read on the forward strand.
TTGCGCTCCAGGTTTTGCCGGAGGGTGGCGGCGCTTTTCTCCAGGCGCTCGAGGTTGCGCCCCACCAGAATTAACCTGCCCACCAGCGGTGCGATCTGCCGGGCGATGCCGAAGGCTACCACCCCGTTGGCCCCCACCACCGCCGCGGTGGCCTCCTTGAGCCTGCGGCCGCTTTCCTCGAAGTGGGCCAGGATACCTGGAATGGCGGCCTTGACGGTGCCTGCTGTGTAGGCCCCGCCGTTGGTGACCTCAATCTCAGGCACGGCTTCCTGCACCTTTTTTCCCTTCTCGCCCACCACGCTCCAGAAAGCCCCCAGGCCCACCACCGTGCAGCCCAGCTCCCGGGCCAGCCGGGCCCCCTGGATGGCCCGCATGGTGGCGAGTTCGGGTTTGGACACGATCTGATGGGGCAGGAGGGGTGCGGAGATAAGGTGGCAGCGAATCTCGCGCCCGTCGGTGGTCCTGACCCCCCGCAGCTCGCCCACCTTCATGGGACGGAAGGCCAGGGCGATGCGCTCGACCCAGCTTTGCGGGATGAGCCCCCGGGCAATCAGGGGCCTGGCCCAGCGGAAACGAGGGCTTTGGAAGAGGTCTTCTAAGGTGAGGGGGTGAATCATGAAGCCGCAGACCACCTGCTTCTCCGAGGGAAGCGGTGGGGGTTCGCCCAGGCGGGGCTCGGTCCCCTCGAGCATCCGCCCGATGTTTTCCTTATAGCGCCAAAGGGCCAGAGCCAGAAGCCCCCAGGCCGCCAGCTTGGCCCACCCCGGGAGGGGCTCGAGGCTGAGGCCCACGGCCAGCCCCAGCGGCAGGCTCAGGGCGGCGAGCGAGGCGTGGCGGCTCAGGAGCAGGGTCAGGGCGGCCAGGCTCAGCACCCCCACGGCGAGGAGATAGGGCAGGCCGCCATAGTAAAGGCCCAGGACGATGCCCAGGAGCACCCCTGCCCCCCGGCCCCGGAGGGGCCTGTTTTGGGGGTTGAAGAGGGGGTAGAGGTGGCCTGCGTACACCAAAAAAGCGAAGACCACCCCCCAGGCCAGGCCGGATAGCCCCCCCAGGGCGCTGGCTAGGAACCCCTTGAGAAGGTCAAGACCAAAGGCCAGCAGCGCAGGGCCGCTGCCCAGCCGCCTGAGGGCGTTCTCCAGGCCCAGGTTATAGCTGGAGGCCAGCCTGGGGTCCTTTCCGCTCAGCCGCTGGGCCGCCCAGTAGCCCAGGGGCAGCGCGCCCAGCAGGTAGGCCAGAAGGGCCAGCATCGCTATCATCGGCCCAACCTTACCAGATGGTCACCTATGGAAGCCAGGGGGCCCAGGTGCTAGAATCGGGGTGCCTGCTGGGCGGGCGCTCGTAGCTCAGCATGGATAGAGCGAAGGTTTCCTAAACCTTAGGTCGCAGGTTCGAGTCCTGCCGGGCGCACCAGCAAAAGGCCGGGGCCTATGGGCCCTGGCCTTCGGGTTTTTCCCACACCGCCCAGGTGCGGTGGTGCCCCTCCATCCACCCCTCCCCCCAGGCCCGGAGGCGAAGGCCCGGTGGGGGGTGGAGCAGCTCGCCCTCCTGCCAGTAGTGACCGGCCTGGCTGCCCCGCCGGGCCGCTTCCTGCTGGGTGAAGCCCTCCAGGAGGACCAGTCCGCCGGGGGCCAGCCGTTCGGAGAAGACCCCCAGCAGGGGCCGGTGGAGGAAGTAGGTCTTCACGATGCCGGCAAAGGGCCCGGGTGGCAGGGGGGGGTGGGGGGCTTCCAGGTCGGCCTCGAGGGCCCAGAGGGGCAGGCCCTGCTCCTTGGCCCTAGACCGGACGAACTCCAGCGCCACCCGGCTTCGCTCCAGCAGCAACACCGGATGCCCTCGCCCGGCCAGGAACAGGGCGTTGCGCCCCATGCCCCCTGCCAGGTCGAGCACCGGTCCTGGGGGCAGCAAAGGGGCGTAGGCCGCCACCACGAAGGCGGGTTGGACCAATGGGGAAGCCATGAGGTAGTGGGCGTCCCAGTCCTTGGGCATGGTTCAGCTCTCGGGGGTGCGGCGAAGAGCCCAGAGGCTTCCCAGCGCAATAATGGCAAAAGTTACGCTCAGGAAGAAGGCTTGCGGCAGGTGAAGCGCCAGCTCGGGGCGGTGCAGCCAGACCTCGCTCCCGTGGCCCCAGCCCTCTAGGGTGAGCTTGAGCCCGGCCCAGCCCACCACCGCGTAGGCCACGGTCTCGAGCCGCGGGTAGCGCTCGATAATCGTGACCATGATGCCTGCTGCCAGCCGGATGAGGAGGATTCCGATGGCCACCCCGGTGAAGATCACCCAAAACTCCCGGCTGAAGGCGATGACCACCAGCACCGAGTCCACCGCAAAGGCCAGGTCCACCAGGTTGATCATGGCCACAATCCGCCAGAAACTGGCTGCGGCGGCTTGCTGGAGCTTCAGGTGCTCCTCGCCGCTTTGCGGCTTGCGGCGGAGGAGGTGGTTAGCGGCCAGGTAGACCAGATAGAGCCCGCCCAGGAGCTGAATCCACCAGATTTTGATGATGACCGTGGCGAAAAGGAGGGCCAGCCCTCGCAGGATGTAGGCCCCGATGATGCCATAAAGCAGGGCCCTGGAGCGCAGGTGCTCCGGCAGAGGGCGCACCATGACTGCCAGCACCATGGCGTTGTCCACCGAGAGCACGGCCTCGAGGGCCACGATAATCAGGATGGCGGCAATAGCGGCTCCAAACTCCATACGCCTAAGCCTATCACCTCCCGAAGAGGTACCTGAGGGCCGGGGCCAATCCCTGCCGCCAGGTCATCCAGTTGTGGCCGGAGGGACGCTCGGTGTAGAGGTGGGGGTAGCCCTTGTCGGCCAGCATGGCGGCAAAGCGGCGGTTGGGGGCCAGGAGCCACTCGAGCTGTCCCGTCTCGCAGTAAAAGCGCAGGGGCAGGGTGGGGCTTTGTTGGTACTGCTGGGTGAGCCACTCGGGGTCGGTGTAGGAATCGCCCCCTGCGGGCGAGGCGGTGAGGCAGGCCGACTGGGTGGCCAGCTTGGGGAAGACCCCCGGGTGCCGCCAGGCCAGCCAGGCCGAGACCAGCCCACCCAGGCTGGCGCCCAGCAGGGCTTTTTCCGGGGTGGGGCCGTAGGCAGCCTCCACTGCGGGCACGGCCTCCTCCAGCACGAAGGTCTCGTAACGCGGGTTGAACCAGTACTCGCTGCGGCGGTCCTCGGGTTCCAGGAACACGATGCGGATGGGGTGAATCTGGCCGAGCTCTAGCAGGGCCTGGGCCACTTCGGCCAGCTTGGCGGTGCGGTAGTAGGCCACCCCGTCGTGCACGTAGAGGGTGGCCCGGGCGGGTTCTGGCGGGTTGTAGACGTAGTAGCGCCGCAGGGCGCCGAAAGCCTTGGAATGGAGCCGGTGCCGCTGGACCTCCACCGGGCGGGTAGGGTTGGGTGGCGGGGTGGGGTCGAACCCCGGCAGCTCGATGGCCCTAGGGTAGCTCCACCAGGGGTTTTGGGCCCTATGAGGGTTGTCGGGGTCGGGGAAGGGCTCTTTTTGTTCGTCCAGGAAGGCGTATTCGATGTAGGCCCCGGGGGGAAACTCGAGGGTGATGGGCCCGGGAAGGGGGATGGGCCTTTTCTCCCAGTCGGTGAAGTCGCCCACCAAATAGCGGGCTTTGGGCGGTGGGTAGAAGGTGACGTTGCGGCCGTGTACCTCGACCATACCCCATCCAGCCTACGGGCCGGCGGTGGGTTTTCCTAGCCGGGGCATTTTTCTTACTCGCCTTGGGTATTCTGGACCCGTGAAGGTCGGGATTGTGGGTACAGGAGCGGTGGGCTCGAGCGCGGCCTATGCCATGGTCATGGCCGGGGTGGGGAGCGAGCTGGTGCTGGTGGACCTGAACGCCCGGCTGGCCCAAGCCCAGGCCGAGGACCTCCTGCACGCCACCCCCTTTGCCCACGCCCTCCGGGTGCGGGCAGGGCACTACGAGGACCTGGTGGGGGCGGCCATCGTGGTGATTGCCGCGGGGGTCAACCAGCAGCCGGGGGAGACCCGGCTCGAGCTCCTGGGGCGGAATGCGAGGGTCTTTGAGGACGTAATCCCCAAGACCGTGGCCGCTGCCCCCGAGGCCGTGCTGCTCATCGCCACCAACCCGGTGGACATCATGACCCAGGTGGCCCAGCGCCTTTCGGGTCTGCCGCCTGAGCGGGTAATTGGCTCGGGTACCATCCTCGACACAGCTCGCTTCAAAGCCCTCTTAGGCGAGCATCTGGGCATCTCGCCTTTTTCGGTTCATGCCTACGTTCTGGGCGAGCACGGCGACTCCGAGGTGCTGGTCTGGTCGGAGGCCCGGGTGGGCGGAGTGGGCCTGGCGGAGTTTGCCCAGCAGGTGGGCCGCCCGCTGGGCCCTGAGGTGCGGGCCCGCATCGACGATGGGGTGCGCCGGGCAGCCTACCGCATCATCGAGGGCAAGGGGGCCACCTACTACGGGATTGGGGCCGGGCTGGCCCGGTTGTGCCAGGCCATTTTGGCCGACGAGCGGGCGGTCTTCACGCTTTCCATCCTGAACCCCGAGGTGGAGGGGGTGCCCCAGGTGGCCCTCTCGCTGCCGCGGGTGCTGGGCTGGGGTGGGGTGGTGCACACCCTGACCCCTACGCTGGACCCGGAGGAACATAGGGCCCTGCGCCAAAGCGCGGAGCTGCTCAAGCGAGCGGCGCAAGAACTGGGGTTTTGAGTAGTATGGCCCCATGGCCAATTCCTGCGGAGCGGTGTTGGCCTGGTTGGAGCCGCCCTCGGAACCCTCGTGCGGCGCGCTGGCCGGGCTGGACTTCGCGGTCAAGGATGTCTTCGATGTGGCGGGGCTGCCCACCCAGGCGGGCAACCCCGACTTTGGCCGGCGCTGGGGGGTGCCCCAGCGGGATGCCTGGGCAGTGGCGCGGCTCCGGCAAGCGGGGGCTCGGCTTGTGGCCAAAACCCACACCCATGAACTGGCCTATGGGGTCACCGGCCTCAACCCCCACTTCGGCACCCCCCAGAACCCCAGGGTGCCTGGGGGAATCCCCGGGGGCTCCTCTTCGGGGTCGGCGGTAGCGGTGGCGGCAGGGTTGGTACCGGTTGCGCTGGGTACCGATACGGCCGGCTCGGTGCGGATTCCCGCTTCTTTGTGCGGCGTCTTCGCCTACAGGCCCACCCATGGGGCCATACCTACCCAAGGGGTGGTTCCCCTGGCACCGAGCTACGACACGGTAGGCCTGCTGGCTGCCGAGCCTGGGGTGATGGAGCGCTGCGCAAGGGTCTTGCTCTCCGAGGCCTTGCCGGGGGTTTCATTTGAGCGTGCGATTATCCTGCGCGATGCCCTCGAGCTCTGCACGCCAGAGGCCCAGGCTGCCGTAGAGCGGGTGGCCCTGCGGCTGGAGTCCTCAGGCCTGGAGCTTGAAGAGAGGTCCCTTGGCCTGCTAGAAGAGGCGCGGGAGGTTCAACGGGTGTTGCAGGGTGCCCAGGCCTGGGGCTTTCACCAGGAGTGGCTCGAGACGGCGCAGCCCCGCCTGGGCGAGGATGTGCGCAGACTTTTCGAGATGGCCTCGAGGTTTACCCCAGGCGAGATTGGGCGGGCGCTGGGCGAGCAGGTGCGCCTAAGAGCCGAGATGGGTGCCTGGTTTTTGCCCGGTACGCTTGTACTGCTGCCCGCAACCCCTGGTTCAGCCCCATTGGTGAGCGAATTGCAAGAAGCAGAAGCGGCTCTGGCCTTTCGTTGGCGCGCCCTTAGCCTCACCTGTTACGCCAGTGTGCTGGGCACGCCGGTGGTCTCGCTGCCCGCCGAACTTCCAGGTGAAAAGCCCATTGGGGTGCAGCTTGTGGGGCCTTGGGGTAGCGATGTGGGTTTGCTACACCTTGCGCAGAGGGCTTTTGGTTTGGGGCCTCTGGGTTGATGTGCCGCCAGCAGTAAAACATAACACAAGCTGATAGCCGGCTCCCGGAATACCGCTGTGTTCTGCACTGAGCCAGGGCCCACCCTGGTGTTGGCCCTGGCGCTGCAATCCCCTTGCGGGGCTATTTGTTTGCAACTGGGCACCGACGCCCCCATGCTCCCGGACTCGTCAATAAGAAGGTTGCAATCCCCTTGCGGGGCTATTTGTTTGCAACAGATGAAACACGAACAGATCCGACGGGCCCTTGAAAATAGTTGCAATCCCCTTGCGGGGCTATTTGTTTGCAACACGACCGTGTACCTGACAGTTACGGCACCATCATCACCGCGTTGCAATCCCCTTGCGGGGCTATTTGTTTGCAACTTTTGGCGGCCAGGGAGGGCAAACGGGTGGGCCTCATCGTTGCAATCCCCTTGCGGGGCTATTTGTTTGCAACAGGGGGCCCGGGGGGTCATTTTGGAGCGCCCGGCGGACGGTTGCAATCCCCTTGCGGGGCTATTTGTTTGCAACAGCATACCCCGTTAAATGCCGTTCTGTACAGCACCCCCAGAGGGGGGTTTTATGAGAACTGCCGGTTATCCACAGGCAACCTGTGGATAACCCTCCCAAAAGTGCGGTTTTTTGCGATGGATGCTTACAAAGTCGCACCTTTGGATTTTTCGTATTCGCATGTTGCGATGAGAATCGGAAAAACTTGTTTTCAAGGAACTCACCGGGAGCCCCCGGCGACTACAGTATAGCACTTTGCGCAAAACATAATGGTTCACTCTAAAAAAGCGCTTCCATGGCCTTTGGAACGGCATCTTCGGGGCATTTTTTAGAAAAGCGCGTGCCTTTGCCATCGCATTTTTGACCCATGAAAGCGAGGTAACGTTGGGCGTAACGGGCATTCCCTAGCAGCTTCGCGGTTTCCTGGGTTGCCGACCAGAGACAGGAGCGCAGAGCGCGGGAGCCTAAAGCTCGCCGTGCTTGCTGGGTTCATCCAGCGTTTCGCAGGCCGGCTGCAATTCCCAGGATGGAGAGCATCAGGGCCCGCTCTATCCCTTTCCGCTCGGGCGATTCCAGGGGCGTTTTGCGGTAGCGGTGCAGGAGCTCCACCTGCACCAGCGAGATGGGGTCCACGTAGGGGTTGCGCAGCTCAGTTTGGCGGGCCAGAACCGGATGGTTGAAGAGGAGAGGGCTCTGGAAGGTTTCCTCCAGCAGGCGCCGGGTTTCTGTGAAAGCCCGGGCGATGCTAGGGAAGAAGCGCTCGGCCAGGCTGGGCTCAACCAGGCGCAGGTATTCCTGGGCGATGCCCAGGTCGGCCTTGGCCAGGGCAATGGCCGCGCCATCGAGGGTGCTGGCGAAGAAGGGCCAGCCCTGGAACATGGCCCGCCGCTCTTCGAGGGGAATCTCCAGCAACCCCTCGGCCAGGCCGTACCAGCCCGGGAGCAAAAGGCGCACCTGGGTCCAGGACATCACCCAGGGGATGGCCCTGAGGTCCTTGATCTCCCGCACCCGCCCCGAACGGTACACCGGGCGGCTGGCGATGTTGAGAGCCCCAATCTCGCGGATAGGGGTGAGCTGTTCGTAGAACTCGAAAAACCCTGGCTGCTCCAGCAGTGCGCGGTAGGCCTCGGTGGAGCGCTGGGCGGCCTTTTCCATGGCTTCGCGCCACTCATCCTTTAGGGGGCTGGTCTGGCCGAAGAGGTCGCGGGCTGAGGCCAGAGCCAGGTGGTAGAGCATCTGTTCCAGGTTGCGGTAGGCCAGCTCGGGGTGGGCGTAGCGGTCGGCCAGGGCCTCGCCCTGTTCGGTCAGGCGCATGCGGCTGCCCACGGTGCCGGGGGGCAGGCTGGCGATGGCCCGTCCAGCAGTGCCCCCACCCCGGGCGGTGGAGGTGCCGCGGCCGTGGAAGTAGTAGACCTCCACGCCCCGCCGCCGCCCCTCCGCGCTGATGGCCTCCTGGGCTTTGTAAAGCGCCCAGTTGGCCGCCAGGTAGCCCGCGTCCTTGTTGGAGTCGGAGTAGCCAATCATCACCTCCAGCCCCCCCCGCCCCTGGACATGGGTTCGGAAGATGGGGTTGTCCAGAAGCCGGGCTACCACCTGCGGAGCCCGTTCCAGGTCGGCCAGGGTCTCAAAAAGCGGCACCACGTCGAAGGGGAGGGCCTTGCCTGGGCGGTAGAGGCCCACCTCGCGGGCCAGGAGGAAGACCTCGAGCAAATCGCTTGGGTGGTGGGTCATGGAGACCACGTGGGCCCCCCGGGCCTTCCAGTGGCGCAGGGCCTCCAAAGCGGTCTGCAGGGCCCGGCCCTGCGGACGGTAGCCCACCGGGGCCAGCGGCCGGGCGGTCTGGAGCTCCTGGGTGAGCAGCGCCTCGCGGGCCTCTGGGGCCAGGGCCAGGTAGTGTTCGTGCACCCCTGCGGTTTTCAGGAGTTCAGCCACGGCCTCGGAGAGGACCCGGGACTCCTCCCGGAGGTCGAGGGCCACCAGCTCGAGCCCGAAAGCCAGGGCGTTGAGCCGCAAGGGCCGCACGAAGGCCTGGGCCACCCCGCCCAGCTCGAGCTGCTCCAGGCTGGCCTCCATCTTGCGCAGGTCCTGGACGAACTCCTGGGTGCTGCTGTAGCCGGGGCCGGGCTGCTCGCCCAGCAAGGCGCGCAGCTTGTAGCGCAGCCCCATGCCAAAACGTCGGTAGGGCTCGCCCTGGAAACGCTCGGGCAGCGGTAGGTGGCGGGTTTCCTCCAGGGCTAGCCGCAGCTCGCGGCTTATGGCCACGCGGTCGTCGGTGAGGGAGAGGTCGCGGATGAGGCCGTCCACATCGGCCACGAACTGGCGCAGGGCCAGCTCACGGGCGTACTGCTGGGCCCAGGCGGTCACCTCGGGGGTGACGTTGGGGTTGCCGTCGCGGTCGCCGCCAATCCAGCTTCGGAAGGCGACCGGAGGGGGAAGCTGGGGGCGCCTGCCGTAGTGGGCCTCCACTGCCCGCTCCAGCCCCTCCACCAGCCTGGGAATTGTCTGCCAGAGGGTGGCGGTGGTGTAGAAGAGCCCCCCCTTGACCTCGTCCTCCACGGTGGGGCGGGTTTTGCGCAGCTCTGTGGTGCCCCAAAGCAGGGCCACCCGGGCCTCCAGGCGTTCGTCTGCAGCCCCTTCCTCCAGTAGCCGGCCAATTTCGGCGATGTGGTGGCGCTGGGTGCGGCGGCGGGTCTCGGTGGGATGGGCGGTAAAGGTCAGGTGCAGCCGCAGGCGAGAGAGGAGCTCCACCGTCTTCTCGTAGCTGAGGCCCTGGGCCTTGAGGGCCCCCACCAGGGCCAGGAAGGACTCACTCCTCGGAGCCCCTGGGGTGCTGCGCCGTTCGCGCTCCCGGTTGACCCGTACCCGCTGGCGCTCCTCGGCCAGGTTGACCAGGTGGAAGTAGGTGGAGAAGGCCCGCACCACCGCCTCGGCCTCGAAAAGGGAGAGGCCCTTGATGAGCGTAAGGAGCTCTTCTCGGGTTTGCTCGCGGTGGCTTTGCCGCAGCGCTTTGGTATGCTCGCGGATTTTTTCCTCCAAATCGAATATCCGCTGGCCCGACAGGGTGCGGATGGCCCGGCCTAAAGCCCTGCCGAGCAGGTCCACTTCCCGCTTGAGCTCCTCGAAAAGGGCCTCTTCCATCCCGCATAAGTCTACCGTTTGACGCGGGCCAGCCCAACCGTTAGCTTGGGCTCATGCAGGCGCGCCGCTACCTTTATCGGGGTCGCATCCTCAACCTGGCGCTGGAAGGCAACTTCGAGATCGTCGAGCACGACCCCGCGGTGGCGGTGCTGGCCGAGCGGGAGGGCAGGCTCCTCTTCGTGCGGCAGCACCGCCCGGCGGTGGGGACGAGCACCCTGGAGATTCCGGCCGGCCTCATCCACCGGGGGGAGACCCCCCTCGAGGCCGCCCAGCGCGAGCTGGCCGAGGAGGCGCAGATGGGCGGGGAGCTGGAGTTTTTGAACAGCTTCTACGTCTCGCCCGGTTTTTGCGATGAGAAGGTCTACCTTTTCCGGGCCCGCAACCTAAGGCCGGCCTCGGGGTTGCCCGATCCGGACGAAGAGATTGCGGTGGAGTGGCACGAGCCTTTGGCGGTCTACCGCGCGGCCCGGGCTGGGGAGGTGCAGATTTCTGCGCCGGCTTTGGCGGGGATTCTCTTCTACCTGCTCGAGGTGGCCTCGATTCCGCTATAGTATGCTCCTAATCAACGACCCCCAGGACGCCCCCGCAGGCCCCAAGGCTGTGGCCATCGGCAGCTTCGATGGGCTGCACCTGGGCCACCAGCACCTGCTCCGCCAGGCCCAGGCCGAGGCCCACAAGCAGCACTGGCCCCTGCTGGTCTACACCTTCGACCCGCCCAGCAAGGTCTTCACCCGGGGAGAGGGTTTTCTCACCGATTTGGGCGAAAAGGTCGAGCTCTTGCGCCGGCTCGGGGTGGAGATAGCCCTGGTGGTGCCCTTTACCGAGGCTTTCGCCCGGCGCAGCAAGGAGGAGTTTTTGGACGACCTGCGCCGGCTAGAAGCCCAGCGCATCTTCGTGGGGGCCGACTTCCGCTTTGGTCGGGGGCGGGCCGGGGGGGTGGCCGATTTGGAGCGGGTGGCCCCCACCCACACCCTCCCGCTTTTGGAGCTGGGCGGGCTTCCGGTCAAGTCGAGCCGCATCCGGGAGCTCCTGCGCGCAGGCCAGGTGGAGGAGGCTCGGGGCTTGCTGGGCCGGCCCTACACCGCCCGGGGCATCGTGGGGGAGGGTGACCGGCTGGGTCGGCGGCTGGGGTTTCCCACCGCCAATTTGGAGGTGGCCCCGCTCAAGATCCTCCCGCCCGGGGTCTTCGCGGTCTGGGTGGAGACGCCAGGGGGGCGCTGTGGGGGGGTGGCCAACGTGGGCCACCGCCCCACCGTAGGAGGCCAGGGCCTGCGCTTTGAGGTGCATCTGTTCGGCTTTTCCGGCGACCTCTACGGGCAGGAGCTGCTGGTGGAATTCTGGGCCCGGCTGCGGGGCGAGAAGCGCTTTGAAAGCCTGGAGGCCCTGAAGGCCCAGCTCGCTCAGGACGCCGAGGCGGCCCGGCGGCTGCTTGGGCTTTAGCTAGCGGGGGATGTCCTCCGGGTTCAGGGTTTTGGGCCGCACCCAGCGCACCTCTTCAAAGGTACCGTCGAAGCGCAGGATGGCGGCCAGGCGGGCCCTCGAGTACACCTGGTGGGGCTTTTTGGGAATGAAGGCGGTCACGATGTCCACCCAGCGGGGCTCGCGGTACTCCAGCACCACGTGCAAGGGCAGCCGGAGCCGAGGGGGGAAGACCATGTAGCCCAGCACCAGCATCCTGGCATCCTCGGGGTAGATGGCCAGCTCGCGACCCCACTCCACCGCCTCCAGCACATCGGCCTCGATAAAGCCCTCCTGCAGCATATGCTTGGCCACGTGGGGGCCGAGGCGGTAGCGGCCCTCGCGCAGGTGGGGGAGGAGTTCTTCCAGCCTGCGGATGCGGGGATGTCTCAGCATCTTTTCCTCCCTAAAAAGGAGCCCCACCAAGGCTGGGTGGGGTCTGGTGAGCCTTCGGGCAGAACCCCGAGGGCGGCCGGGGTTCCCGGCTCGATTATAGAAAATACCGGGCCAGCCGGTGTGGGCTTTTGACCGCAATCACCGCCCCGTAAACCCGGCGGGCCCCCGCCTCTAAAAGCGCCTTGCGGGCCCGCAAGAAGGTGGTGCCGCTGGTCATCACGTCGTCCACCAAAAGCCAGTGGCCCCCTATAGAACGGGTGGGGTAGAAGAGGTTTTGGGGCAGAGCGGTGCGCTCGAGCTGGGTCTTTTGGGTCTGGGAGGGCCCCAGGCCGCGCCGCCTCAAGACCCGCAGGTAAGGAAGCCCCAGAGCCCGGGCAGCGGCCTGGGCCAGAAGCTCGGCCTGGTTGTAGCCCCGTGCGAGCAGGCGGGGCCAGGTGCTGGGCACCGCCGTCACCCCGGCCAGGCCCCAGCCGGCCTGCTGGACCCCCAGGGCCAGCCGCGAGCCCAGGAGCTCGGCCAGGGCCCGCTGCCCCCTGTACTTGAGGGCCCTGGGCAGCCGGCCCACCTGCCGGTAGTCGCCCAAATAGACCAGGAAAGGGAGATGACGGGGGACCAGGAGGGCCTGGCAGGCCGGGCAGAGGAGCGGCTCCTTCAGGGGCTGGCCACAGCCAGGGCAGGTGGCCCCGGTGAGCCGCTCCCAAAAGCCCCTCATACCCCCAGGGCTGCCCGCAGGGCCTCGTCGAAAGGGGGATAGAGCACCCCTTTCTCGGTGATGATGCCGGTGATAAGGGTGTGGGGGGTGAGGTCGAAGGCCGGGTGGGCGGCAGGGAAGCCCGGCGGAGCGATGGGCTGGCCGCGGAGGGTGGTAACCTCTTCGGCCGAGCGTTCCTCGATTGGAATCTGGGCCCCGCTTTCCAGCCTGGGGTCGACCGAGGATAAGGGAAGCGCCGGGTAGAAGGGAATCCCGTGGTGGCGGGCCAGGATGGCCAGGGCGTAGGTGCCGATTTTGTTGGCGAAGTCCCCGTTCATTGCCATTCGGTCGGTGCCCACCACCACCGCGTCCACCTTCTTCTGGGCCATCAGATGGGCGGCCATGTTGTCGCAGATTAGGGTGGCGGGCACGCCCGCTTTTTGCAGCTCGTAGGCGGTCAGGCGGGCCCCTTGCAGGTAGGGGCGGGTCTCGTCCACCCATACGTGGCTCACCCGGCCCTGGCGGTAGGCCTCGATAATCGCGCCCAGCGCGGTGCCATAACCCCCGGTGGCCAGCGGCCCGGTGTTGCAGTGGGTGAGCACCTGGCCTCTGAGCACCCTGGCGCCGTGTTGGGCAATAGCTTGCTCGGTTTCCTCCACCTCGGCCCAGATGGCCCGGGCTTCCCTTAGCGAGGCCTCTAGACTGCCCCAGTGGGGCTTCATGCGGTCCAGGGCGTAAAACAGGTTGACCGCGGTGGGGCGGCTCCGGCGCAGCACGCGGTCGGCTTCTGCAGGGTCTTCGCCGGCAAGGTGGGCCAGCACCATGCCATAGGCGGCCGTAACCCCAATGGCCGGAGCCCCGCGCACCACCATTGCCTTGATGGCCTGGGCAGTTTCCTGGGCGCTTCGGCAGGGCACCCAGACCTCTTCAAAGGGGAGCTTGCGCTGGTCCAGAAGCCAAAAGGTGTTTTGCTCGAAGCGAAAGGGCAGCGCGCGCATGCGGCCAGTCTACTTCAAGGTGCTCAAGCGGCTGCCATCAAAAAGAATCGGTCTTCGTTTAGCCGGGTGGCTGGGCGTCGGGACGCAGCACCGTCGCCATCCTCGGCGGTGAGCCGGGTGGTCGGGTTGAGCACCCCCTTGTAGGCTACGCGCTGCCGGTCCATCGATTACCCAGTGGTCCCAGCAGGCTCCTCGACCACGGTGCCGGCCCACTTTACAAAAGCCACCTCGCGGGGGCTGGAAAGCTCGGGGTGGGCTGCCACCACCCGCACCCCGTAGGTGTAGCTGCCGGGCCGGGCTGGTTGGTAGCTGCCGCTGTAAAGCCAGGCCTCGCCATTCTGGCCGCTGGGCTGCAGGAGAACCACCTCGAGCTCCCCGCTGTGGCGCCGCACCACCAGCTCCACCCGCAGGGTCTCGAGGGGAATACCGTGGGCCTGCACCCAGGCCCGGACCTTCAAGGGGGGGCCTGGGTTGGGGTTTTCCACCCAGATCCGGACCCCCTCCCAGTGCTGCTGCACCTGGGTCTTCCAGGAAGCGATTGCCTTCAAAAGCCGGCCCTCTTCCCCCATCAGGCGGGCCGACCGCTGGGCCAGGGGGGTGTAGAACTTCTGGTGGTACTCGCTCACCATGCGCTGGGCCGAATAGATGGGGCCGCAGGTGCGGATGCTGTCCCGCACCATGGCCAGCCAGCCCGAAGGGGTGCCCACAGCCCCCCGGGCGTAGAAGAGCGGGATCACCTCGTATTGCAGGGTGTCGTAGAAGCTCTGGGCATCGGCGTGGTCCTGGGCCTCCTCGCTCTCGTAGCTGCGCTCATCCCCGATGGCCCAGCCGTTGGTGGTGTTAAAGGCCTCAGCCCACCAGCCGTCCAGCACAGAGAAGTTGAGGGCGCCGTTCAGGGCCGCCTTCATTCCCGAGGTGCCGGAGGCCTCCATGGGGCGGCGGGGGGTGTTGAGCCAGACATCCACCCCCTGCACCAGGGCCCGGGCTAGGCCAATGTCGTAGTTCTCCAGGAGAATCATCCTGTCCTCGAGGCCCAGGCTGCGAATCTTCTCCGCCAGCTTCTTGATGAACTCCTTGCCTGGCTCGTCCTTGGGGTGGGCTTTCCCGGCGAAGACGAACTGCACCGGCAGGGGGCCGTTCATAATGGAGACCAGCCGCTCGGGGTCGGCAAACATCAGGATAGCCCGCTTGTAGGTGGCAAAGCGGCGGGCGAAGCCGATGGTGAGGACCGAGGGGTCGAGCACCTTGGCGGCGGCGCGGACCCGGGCCGGAAGCTCCCCGTTGCGGCGGCGCTGCTCGGCCAGCCGCTCGCGCACCTCCTCGATCAGGCGTGCCCTCAGCCTGTTGCGAACGCGCCAGAGCTCGTCCTCTTCCAGCCTTTCCACCGTCCACTCGGCGGGGTCGTGGAGCCGGGCAGCCCAGGTCTTGGGGAAGGCCCGGGCGTAGAGGGCATGCATCTCGGGGTGCAGAAAGGTGAGGGTGTGGACACCGTTGGTGATGTGGCCAATGGGGACCTCCTCAGGCTCCAGGCCCTTCCAGAGATGCTGGAACATGGCCCGCGAGACCTGGCCGTGCAGGGCCGAGACCCCTCCGGCCGCTCGGGAGGTGTGCAGGGCCAGGTTGGACATGCTGTAGACCGGGCCGTAGCTTTTTTCCTCCCGCCCTAGGGCCAGGAAGGCCTCCTTGCTGATGCCGAGTTTTTCCCACCAGCCCCCCAGGTAGCGCTCCACCAGCTCGAAGGGGAAGGTATCGTGTCCTGCGGGCACCGGGGTGTGGGTGGTGAAGAGGGCCCCAGCGGCGGTGGCCTCCAGGGCCTCGGCGAAGGAGTAGCCGGCCGCCACCTTTTCGCGGATGCGCTCTAGGCCCAAGAAGGCGGCGTGGCCCTCGTTCATATGCCAGACCTCGGGTTCTATTCCCAAAGCCCTCAAAAGCCTTACCCCTCCGATGCCCAGGATCATCTCCTGCTCGATGCGCATCTCCTGGCCAGGGGCATAGAGCCTCGCGGTGAGGGCCTGGTCCTCGGGCCGGTTCTCCGGCAGGCGGGTGCTCATCAGGTAGACCGGGATGGTGCCCACCTCGAGCCGATAGGCGGTTATGTAAACCATGCGCTCGGGGAACTCCACCCCAACCTTTATGGGTTTGCCGTCCTTGAGCACCGGCTGAAGGGGGAGCTCCTCGGCCCGCAACTCCTCGTAGACCTCGCGCTGCTGGCCCTCGGGGGTGAGCTCTTGTCGGAAGTAGCCCTCGTGGTAGAAGAGCCCCACCCCGATTAGGTCGAGCCCCAGGTCGGAGGCCGACTTGATGTGGTCACCAGCCAGGATGCCCAGCCCTCCGGAATAAATGGGCAGCGACTCGTGGAAGCCGTACTCCATGGAGAAGTAGGCCACCCGGGGGGGGCGTTTGGAGCGGCTGCTGCAATATTGCTGGAAGCGGGCCACCGTGGCCTGCACCGCCCCCACATAGGCGGCGTTCTCGGCCAGCGCGGCCAGGCGGGCCGGGTCGGCCTCGAGCAGGGCCCGCACAGGGTTGGCTCGGAAGCGCTTCCAGTGCGAGGGGTTAATGGTCTCGAATAGCTGTTGGGCCTCAGGGTTCCAGCTCCACCACAGGTTGTAGGCCAGCTCGCGCAGGCCCCGGAGGGGCTCGGGCAGGCTGGGCATCACGGTAAGGCGGCCTAGGGGACTCATAACTAAGCTAGGATTCTAGCACCTGGCCGGGAGGGGTGGGTCAGGCCTTATGATGAGCTGATGCATTCTGCCTTAAGAGGGGCCGTGCTGGAGGCCCATCGCCGGATGGAGCGCCACACCGAGGGGGTGAGGGCGAGCTGCCGGAAGGGCTGCGCTTTTTGCTGCCTGGCCTGGGTGGTGGTGGGCCTGGCCGAGGCCGAATACTTGTGGACGCAGCTTCCACCGCACCTGCGCTTGCGCGTAGAGGCCGAGGGGCCGGTTCGTTTGGAGCGGCTGGTCCGGCAGAAAGGGCACCCCCGGTTGCCCACCCGGCACTTCCTGGAGGCCCGCCCCTGCCCCCTGCTCACCGCTGAGGGGGCCTGCGGGGTTTATCCCCACCGGCCCCTGGCCTGCCGGGGGGTGCTCACCGACCTGGACGCGCGTTACTGCGCTCCTGGGGTGGTGCCGGCCTTGCGGGGGAGGGCCCGGCTCGAGTACCTGCGGCAGCTTGGGCCCCGGCACGGACCCGAGCACTACCTGAGGAGGCCCTGGCAGGCGGCCGAGCGGCTGGCCCGGCAGATTTGGGCCGCCGAACAGCAGATACGGGGTTTCACTGTGGTGGGGGAGCTGGTGGGCCTGCTTTACCTGGCAGGAAAGCCGGCTTTTCAAAGGGCGCTGGCCCTGGGCAAGAGGGCGGTTCGGCGCTGGCTTGCCGAGCGGGGCCTCTTGGGGGGGCGGTGGGGCTTTTGGGTGGGCTAGCGGCGCTCGCAGCTCGCGCCAGTCCAGCGCCCTCCCTGGGCCTGGCACTCCTGCCGCAGGTTCTCCTCCGGGGCCCGTATGACCGCCAGCACCAGCCCGGCAGGATAGCCCCCGGCCCCGGCCCCCACCCCCAGCTCGAGCCGCGAGAGGTGGAAGGTTTCCCGGCTGCTGGGTACCTGAAAACTCACGTACCCCCGGCCATTCCAGGCATAGACCACGCTCTTGATCACCCGCCCCCCCGGCCGGTAGGGGGGGTTGACCCGGAGTTCGATCTCGATGGGCTTGAGGAAGCTGGTGGCCCCGGAGGAGAGGCGGTAGATGCCCACCACCTCGCGGTCGGGCAGGGTCTGGATGAAGAAAACCTCGTTCTGCGGCGGTGAGGTGGGCACGGCCTGGAGGCGCTCCAGGCGGAAGCGCACCGAGGTGAGGAGGGCACCTGGGGGTACCAGGACCCGAATGCCCGGAATTTGCAGCGTTCCGCCCTCCGGGCCCAGGCGCTGTTCGGCCACCCGCGCAGCCTGCCCAAGACCCCAGGGGAGCAGGAAGCAGAGAAGCCAGAGGTAGCGAAGCATATTCCCGCTCCAAGGTTAACCCAGCGTTGCCTGAGAAACACTTAGGGCCGGCGGGCCTGCGACCACCAGAGGAAAAGGTAGAAGACCACCAGCGCCAGGCAGATCGCCGCCCCGCCCCAGAAGGGCCCGCTGGGCCCCAGCCAGTCCCAGAGAAACCCCCCCACCGCCGGGCCCGTGGCCGCGCCCAGCCCTTCCACCACCATCAGCGAGCCCCAGATGGTGGCGCGGTGGTCGGAGGGGAGGAGGCGCACGAGGAGGGCGTTCCAGCTCGGCACGAAGGTGGCGAAGGCCACCCCCCCCAGCAGGCACAGCCCCAGAAACTGGGCGTAGCTGGGCTTCTGGGCGATCAGGGTAAATACCAGCGCCAGCAGAACCAGACTGCCCACCATGGGCAGCAGAGGGCCCTTGCGGTCGGGGAGGCGCCCGAAAAAGCCCGCCCCAACGAAGGCCACGGAGGCGGCCAGCCCGATGGCCAGGTAAAGCTGCCACTCCGTGAGCAGCAGCTCGGTGAAGGTGAACTTGAGAATCACCAGGTTGAAGAGGGTTTGCAGGAAGGTTTGGGCAAAGGCGACCGGGACAACTGCCAGGATGGGCAGAAGCCGGCGCAGGTCTATACCTTGTTTGGGAATGGGTTCGCGAACCCTGAGGTTGGCCAGTCCGAGGAGGGTGGCGAGCCCCAACGCCAGCTCGAGCATGTGGATGCTGCCTTCGGGCAGGTTGCGGGTAAAGAACGTGCCCAGCACCCAACCCAGGCCCACCCACGGCATCAGCAGGAAGTGGGCGTAGGCCATCGCTCGCCCTTCCCGTCCTACCACTGCCACCCGGCTGGAGTAGGTCAGGTAGCCGGGTTGCAAGGCAGAGATGGCGATTCCCCAGACCAGGGCAGTGGACAAAAACAGCCAGGTGTTGGGGTACAGGATGGTCCCGATTACGGTAAGCAGGCCGACCAGCCCGGCTAGGGCTGCGACCAGCCCGAAGCCGAGCCGCTGAACCAGGTATCCGCCGAGCCCTCGGCTGAATGCCTCGGCAAGGGAGTGCACCACCCAGGCCAGGCCGATTAGGCTGAGGCTCAGACCCAGCTCCCTGGCGGAGAAGGGAAGGTGCACCCAGAAAAATGCTGAGCGGCTTAGCTCGATGAGGCCCAGGGTGGTGAGCATGCCGGCTAGCTGGGGCAGGTTTCTTCGCCGCCAGGGGAGTTTTTCTAGGAGTTTCATAGTAGGTGCCCCGCTCCAGCCGGGCTAAGGTGGGGTGTGGCTTGTCTGCGCAAGCGCTCCATAGAGTACGCGGGGGACTCGAAAGTCAATCTGGTATGGACACAACCGCGCCCATTTTACAAGGACCTATTTCTTCGGCGACTGCGTAAGACCGGCCCAAAGCCCCCTCGCCAGGGTTCTCCAGCCTGCAAGCCGGGTTTGCCAGAGGTAGGCGACAATCTCGCCCATGAAGTGCAGCAGCCAGTAGAATTTACCTACGCCGCCAAAGGCTTTGGAGCGAAGCAGCCAGACGCGGTTTCGGGCCTCGAAGAAAAAGCGCTCGCCGTAGTCGCCCACGGCCGCTGTGGGCTGGCTGGTTTTGTGGACCACGACGCTGTCGTGTACCCAGTATCCCAGGCCTCGGCGCAGCACCCGTCCGCTAAACTCCAGGTCCTCGCACCAAACGAAGTATGCCGGGTTGGGAAGCCCGTGCTGGAGGATGCTCTGGCTTCGCACGAGCATGCCCGTCCAGGCACCCGAGCGAACGGCCAGGTAGCCGTACCGCACGGCCTTCCACAGGAGGCCAGGCCTTCTCCAGTCTGGTAGGGGGAAGTTCATGGGGTGAATCTGGCCGTCCACCCACACCACCCGGCAGAGCAGGAGGTCCGCTGGCCCCCGCCAGGGGCGGGTGACCTGTTCGGCCTCGAGCAGCTTTTCCAGCGCGTTGGAGTGGGGGATGCCGTCGTCGTCCATCAGCCACACCCAGTCTGCGCCCTGCTCGAGGGCTCGCCGCATGCCGTGGTAGAAACCACCAGCGGAGCCCTCGTTTTGCTCCAGCTCGAGCCGCTCTACTTCTGGGAACTCGGCCAGCAGGCTCTTCACCTCGGGCGGGGAGGCGTTTAGCACCACCAGGATCCGCTCGATGGGGTAGGTCTGTTTTTGCAGCGCTTCCAAGCACTCGCGCAGGAGAGAAGGGCGGTTATGGGTTGGGACAACGGCCCAGACTCGCACCTGGTCATCATACTGTGGGCTCCTTGGTCCCAAGCGCGGCCCGGATTTCCTCGGCGATCCGCGGCAGGGCCCCCCGGGGGCCGTTGCGCTCGAAGCCCTCCCGGCGGGCTTCCTCCCTGGCCGCTTCATCGGCCAGGAAGACCCGCACTGCCTCCGCCACGCGCTCGGGGTGCGCCTCCACCAGCCGCAGGGCCTTGCCCAGGAGGCGGCTTTGCCGCAGGGCGTTGGGGTAGATGTACTGGGGGCCCGGGGTGGGAAAGGCCACCACCGGGAGGCCCATGCCCGCGGCCTGCTCGTTGGCGGTTCCAGCGGTACCGATGGCCACGTAGCCCACGTGCAAAATGGCCGAGAAGGCCCCGCGCAGCAGCCAGACCCGCTGCTCGCCCCTTCGGGCCACCGCGGTGGTTTCGTCCTGGGGCTCCAGCCGCCACCCCTCCGGCAGGGGCACCCGGTCGAAGTTATGGGCCCAGGCCACCAGGCCCTGCAGCTCGGGCAGGAGGGCTGCCGCCTCCAGCATCAGGGGCAGGCTAAAGCGCACGTCGGCCCGGGTGCCCGGCAGCAACACCAAAACCTTCCGGCCATCCAGCAGCCCCTCCAGGCTGCGCTCCGGGGGGCCCAGGGTGTCCATGGCCATGCCCCCCACGAAGCGGGCCTTGTGCATGCCGAGCGCCCGTGCGCGCGCCTCGCTCGGCTTATCGCGCACGTAGACGGCGCGCACATAGCGGTGCATGAAGCGCTCGTAGAACATGTAGTCCTCGGCGGCGAACTGGTTGGGCTGCCTAAGCCTTTCCCAGACGCTGCGCCCGCCCCAGTAGTAGTGCGAGACCTGCGGCTGGAGGTGGAATAGGGGCCGCCGCCCCCAGTCCGAGGCCAGCACGCCGATGGCCAGGGCGTAGGCGTCGCCCACCGCGGCCACGGCCCGCACCTCGCGCCTGGCCTGTTGGGCGGCCCGGATCTGCTGGGCGACCTCGAGCAAAAACCCAGCCTTCAGATCGGCCAGTAGGTTCTCCAGGCTGTTGAAGGGGAAGCCCCCGGAGGGCATCTCGCGGCGGGGGCCCAGGATGCGCTCGACGTGGCCCTCGTAGCGGCGGCCAGCCCCCACCAGGGGCAGGGCGGCCAGCCGGAGGCCTGCGAGGTGCTGGGCCAGGGTGGCCCCGATCAGGTCCTCGGCGTTGCCGCCAGAGATGATGAGCACGTCGGTCATGGGCGCAGGGACTCGAGGCTCACCTCCAGGGCCAGCCCCACCGCCCGGGCCTGCACCGCCAGGGGTACGTAGGCCCCGGGCCGGGCGAGGGCCAGGGTCTCGTCGGGGGGCAGGTGGATGAAGCCTGCGGGGACCCCCTCGGGCAGCCAGGAAAGGGCCAGGTACATCACCTGGTTGCAGAGGTAAAGCCCGGCGCTGTTGCTGATCTGGCTGGGGATGCCGGCCTGGGCCCACCGGGCCTGGATGGCCCGCAGGGGCAGCCGGCTCAGCCGCGCCAGGGGGCCTTCGGGCAGGATGGGCACCTCCTGCGGGCGTGCCCCGGCGTTGTCGGGGAGGTCGAAGTCGAGCAGGTTTACCGCCAGGCGCTCGAGGCTGATGAGCGCCCGGCCCATGGCCAGCCCCAGGTGCAGGGCCAGCGCGGGCTGGTGGAGCCGGTACAGTTCCTTCAGCACCCCCCCCACCCGCTGGGTGTCCACCGGTAGGGTGGCGCGGACCAGCTCTATGCCCTTTAGCGCGGGCAGGCGTTCCAGCACCGCCTGGCTTGGGTTGTGGGGAAGCCCGGCAAAGGGCTCAAAGCCGGTGACGAGCACCCTCACGCGGTTGAGTATACCCAGGGTGCGGGGGCTTAGCCCAGCATGGCGCTCCACATGGAGCGGCCCCACTCAAAGGCGGCACGCCCGGAGGCCTCGCTGGGGGTGGGCTCCACCTCAATCCGCTGGCGCACCCCCTCGCCGGGCACAAAGCTGTTGGTCACGTTGATGCGGATGCTCTCCTTGCTGCTGGCAGCCATCCAGCAGATGGCCCCAGGGAGCTCCTGGGGCCCGGCGGGGGTGGCCCGGCCCTCCAGGCGGGCCAGGATGGTCTGGCCTACCTGCACCCCGGCGCCAAAGGCGAAGTGGCCCGCCTTGGGCACCGGCACCCCAGCGGCGTCCCCTACGATGAAGATGCGCTCGTCCGCCTGGCTCTGGAAGTCGGGGAGCCGCACCGCGGCCCAGCGCTCCCCTAGCCCGGCCTGGCGTATGAGGGCCGGGGCCCGCATGGGGAGCACCAGGTTGCCCCCGGTGAAGGGCACCTCGCCCAGGCTGGTCTGGATGCGGCGGCTGGCCGCGTCAATCCGCTCGATGGTGGCCCCGGGCAGATACTCGATCTCCTGAGCGTAGCGCTCGGTGAGAAGACGGCGCACCGGGGCCGAGAGGGGGGCTGGGACCGGCTCAGGGTTGGCGTCGATAAGGATGATCCTGCCCCGAACCCTTCGGGCCCGCATCCGCTCGGCGAAGAGCATGGCCCGCTCGTAGGGGGCGGGCGGGCAGCGGTAGGGTGGGGTGGGCACGCTCACCACGAACTCCCCGCCCCGTTCCAAAAAGGCCTCAAAGCGCTCCTTGACCGCGGTCTGCTCAAAGGCCCGGAAGCCCACGGGCAGGAGCTCGCGTGCCTCGCCGTAGCCTGGGATGGCCTCCTCCATGTACTCCACCCCGGGGGAGAGCACCAGGTAGTCGTAGGGGATGCGCTCGCCGCCGGCCACCACCACCCGGCGTTCGCGGTCGATGGCGCTCACCCGCTCGCGCACCCAGTTCACCCCGAGTCGGGCGAAGAGGTCGTAGCCCCGCTGGAAGGTTTCCACGGGCTCACTCCCCACGATGTAGTGGATGCTCAGGGGGCAGGACATGAACCTGGGGTTCGGTTCCACCACGGTCAGGTGGACCCTGCCCCCCAGGGCCCGCACCGCGCCCAAGCCGCCCCAGCCGGCCCCCACCACCACCACCCGGGCCTGGGCTTGGGCCCTGCTCCGGGGTAGTGCCAGGCCCAGGGCAGCCATCCCAGACAGGAACCTGATGAACTCCCGCCGCTTCATGCCGGCTCACCTCCAATCTGGTTTTTGCTGTTGTCCGTATCCCAATACCGCCCTGCGCGGTTTGTCACCTAGGGGCGCTTCGGGCGCTGCCTACCTCCCGCACAGCCAGCGATAGGCTGAGGGCAGGAATCAGCAAAAGCCCCAGGACGCTCAGGCTTTCTATCACACCAAAGCGCTCCACCATGGGCCCCACCACCGCGTAAAAAAGCCCGGCAAAACCCCAGGTGAAGCCCATCAGGAGCCCCGAGACGGTGGCCATCTGGGCGGGCTCGTGTTCCTGGGCCAGGGCCACCGCCACCGGGACCCCGGCGTTCATCAGCGCCCCGGTAAGGGACAAAAGGGCTATATAGGCGGCGTTTTCTGGTGGGAGCAGAAGCAGGGCCAGGTAGAGCGGGATGGCCAGGAGCATGGTGCCCACCAGCACGTTGCGCCGGCCCAGGTGGTCGGAGAGCGTGCCCCCCAAAAAGGCCCCCACAGTGGCGGAAAGGCTGTAGGCCGAGAGGGCCAGGGCTACCTGGCTGTCGGGGATGCCGCGGGTGTGGAACCAGAAGGGGATGGTGGTGGAGAAGCTCATGAAGACCAGGCTGCGCAGGGTGGATACCGCCCAGAGCCGGGCCACCTGTCCCCGGAAAACCCGCTTTAGGTCGCGGAAGGAGGAGGGGCGGGTCTGGAGCCGGGCAGGAGGGGCCTGCTTGAGCAGCAGGAGGGCCGGCACCAAGGCCAGGGGG
This sequence comes from Meiothermus sp. QL-1, assembly GCF_003351145.1. Lineage (NCBI taxonomy): Bacteria > Thermotogati > Deinococcota > Deinococci > Thermales > Thermaceae > Meiothermus > Meiothermus sp. QL-1. The sequence continues at coordinate 39,472 of NZ_QQSV01000003.1, forward strand.
ATGAACCAGGCCAGCGCCTCCAGCCCCCCTTGGTTGACCGTGCCCAGGGCCACGATGGGGCCCAGCGCCAGGCCCAGATACCCCCCGGTTCCGAAAAAGCTCATCCAGAAGCCGCGGCGGGCTGGATCGGCGTACTGCCCTACCAGCGCGGCCCCGGCCGAGTGAAAAAGCGCCGAGCCCAGGCCCGAGAGGGCCAGCATCGCCCCCGCCACCCAGAGGTTGGGGAAGAAGCCCAGGAGGCCCCCGCCCAGGGCCATCAGCAGGGGGCCCAGGGCGGCCAGCACCCGACGGTCGTAGCGGTCGGCGATCAGGCCGGCCAGGGGTTGCAGCAGGCTGCCGGTGAGGGATTGCAGGGCTACCAGCAGCGAGACTGCCCCGTAGCTTACGCCAAAAGCGGCCTGGAGCTTGGGCAGAAGGGGGGTCAGGAAGGCGCCGAAGAGGTCGTTGGTGGCGTGCAGCCAGGAGAGCAGCAAAGGCAGCACCCCAAGAGCATAAGCCCTGCAGGCTTTGGGCGCTATATCCGAGGGCCGGATCTTCTAGCCCAGCTCCTCGCGCAAGCGCTTGCTCCAGGTTTTCTTCAGGGCCAGAGCCTGCTCGCGCTCGCCCCTGGCCTCGAGCAGCTCCAGAAGGCGCCCCAGCGCCGCCTCGTCCAGAGGGTCCAGCTCCAGCAGCCGCTTGGGGTAGGCGGGGTCTTTTTGCTGCAGGAAGAGGTGGCGCACCCGGGTGCGCAGCTCGTGGCGGCGCTCCTCCAGCGCGTTCAGGTAGACCCCGGGCATCAGGGGTTCGTGGTAGAGCTCGAGCACCCGCGGGGCATCCTTGGCCTCCAAGGCGGCCTCGAGCTGGGCCAGGTCGCTCTCCACCCGCACCAGCCCTTCGCCCTGCAGGTAGGTGGGGAGCCCCCAGGGCTCCAGGGCCTTGCGCAGCCGGTTGAGCCAGACCGAAAGATTGTTGCGCGCGGCCTCCTCGTCCAGGTCGGGCCAGAGCTGGAAGGCAATCTCGCTGCGGGTGTAGCCCAGGAGGAGCAGGGCCAGCACCTCCCGCCGCCGCCCCTCTAGGCCCACCTCCCCTAGCGGTCCGTGCACGGTGAAGCGCCCTAGGACCCGGATTTTGAGGGTGGGAATCTCGGCCTGGCGTAGCCGGATTGCCTCCAGCCAGCCGGAGGCCAGCACCTCCCCTAGCGGGTAGCCCCGGGCCAGCTCGGGCCGGTCGCGGGGGAGCTCCTCCAGCCTTAGCAGGCCGGGCAGGATGCGCTCGGGCTGGAGGGTTAGGTTGAGCAGGGCTTCCAGTTCAGCGGCCTCACGGGTGATGCGGTAGCGCACAGCGTGCCAGTGCAGGCGCTCCTCCCGGTTCTGGGGATAGGGCGGCAGGTGGACCGGGTCGCGGGTGAGCTCAGCCCGGACCAGGCTGACTAGGAAGCCTTGGTGTCCTTCCACCCAGCGGAGGTCTTTGTGTAGCAGGGCCAGGAGGGCCCGGCCCCGTTCGACCAGGTAGGCGCTTTCCCACTGCTCGGCCCTGGCCACCAGCTGCTCCAGGGCCTCCCCCTCCCCTCGCAGGAAAGCCCGGAGCATCTGGGCCTCCAGGCTGGCCAGGGGGTCGCCCGGGGCCTCGGCGGCCCGGCCGAGGTAGTCCAGGGCCCGTTCGCGCTGGCCCACAAGCAGGTAAAGCCGCCCCAGGTCGCGCAGGTGGCCCGGAAGGTTGTAGGCCAGCCCCCCTTTCAGATGTTCTAGGCCTGCCTCCAGGCTGCGGATGCGCTGGACTAGGTCGCCCTTCAGCTCGAAGCGAAGCAGGGAGAGGTTGTCCTGGGGGGCTACGCGGAAGCGGCTGGCAGGGGGCAGGAGTTCCAGGGCCCGCACCAGGAGCTGCTCCGCCTCTTCCAGCCGGCCCAGCTCGTAGTACACCCGGGCCGCGTCGTTCAGGAACCGGCCGGCCAGCTCGGGGCTGACCTGGGGGACCAGCGCCAGGCCCCGCTCCAGGTAGCCCAGGGCTCGCTTTAGGTCCTTTCCCAGCGAAAGGTCGGCGCTGTAGAAGGCCAGGTGACCCAGCGCAGTAAGGGCCAGGGGGGGGTCGGGGTGCTCGCAGAGGGGCTCGAGCAGGGCAAAGCCGCTCCGGTCCCCGCTCTGGAGCAGCGCCTCGCCCAGGCGCAGCCGGGCCCGGGGTCCGCCTTGTTCCAGCAGCCCCCGCCAGGCCGGCAGCTTATCGATCAGGTCTAGCTCGTGGGGCTCCTCCAGAAGGGCCAGCAAGGCCTGGTGCAGCCCGGCCTGCCAGAGGGCCTCGGCCCGGAGGGTGGGGGGAAGCCGGTGCTGCTCGCCCTCCACCACGGTCTGCACCTCCTTGCGCAGGGTTTGCTGGGCCATGCGCTTCAGCAGCTCGTGGAGCTGGTAGCCCTGAGGGGTGCGGCGCGCCAGGCCCTTGTGGAAGAGCTCAAAGGTAGCCTCGGTGGCCAGCGCCTCGGGCAGGTAAGGGATCGCGCTCAGAAGAAGCCCTTCCCGAAAGGCCAGGGGCGACAGGCTGTCGCGCAAGCCCCGCAGGAGGGCCTGGGGGTCTGGCGGTTCCTGGGTAAAGGCCGAAAGGTAGAGGGGCAGCGGCCAGCCCCCGGTCATCTGGTGGGCCTCTGCCCAGCCGGGCCGGCCGGCGAAGAGGAGCCGGGCCTCCTCCGGGGTGAAGGCCAGCTCCACGGCCCCAAGCTGCACCAGCCGTCCCTCGGCCCGGAGCTTGGGGAGTTCGGGGTAGGGGAGGGGTTCCCGGCTGGCTAGAAGCACCAAAGCGGGCAGGGTGCGCAGCAGGGGGGAGAGGGCCTCGTGGCCCTGCAGGTCCTCCAGCACCAAAAGGGTGGGCTCCTGGGCCAGGGCCTCGACGATTGGGCCCCAGGGGACTTCGAGGGGCAGGTCCAGGGCCCGGGCCACCAGCGCTTTGGGTTCGCCCAGCAGGCTCGAGGCCCAAAGCGTGCGCCAACCTAGCCGGGCTGCGAGCTGCCCGGCCAGGACGCTCTTGCCGAATCCCGCGGGGGCCTGCAGCCAGATAGCGTAGCCCACCTCGGTCGGGAGCAGGGTCAGCAGCCGCTCGCGCACCAAAAAGGCCGGGGAGCTCCAGCTTAGGGCCATGCCGGACTCATTGTAGCCGCTGGACTCGAGGCCCCCGGTTATTTTGCAGCGTCCTCGGTTAAGGTTTTTGTAAGCCCCTTTTTGCTAACGTGCCCCTCGTCTTGGAGGTAGCTATGAAGAAGCTTGTTTGGATGGGATTTTTGCTGGCGCTCTCGGCCCTGGCGCAGGGGCGGCCCTTCGTGGAGGCGGTGACCTCCAACCTGGGGCTGGTGTTCACCACCCCCACGCAGTTCAACATGGACCTGAGGGTCAACGGGGGGGTCAAGAGGCTGGCCGGGCCCTTTGGGGTGCAAGGGGGCGCGGGGATTGAAGTACAACAGGGCACGGCCAGCTTCAACCTGGAGGCGGGCGCGCTCTTCAGCTTTGGTACATCTGGCCTGATCCCCGAAGCAGGGTTGGGCATTGAGGCCAATTTCGGTGGGAACCAGACCAATTTCAGGGTAGGGGCCCTGGTGGGGATTGAGTACGAGCTGGGTCGGGATCGCGACCTCTCCCTGCTCTTTTCCGTTCGGCCCGCCGTGGGGTTCGGCGGGAACCAGACCACGTTTTCCATGAACCTGAGGGCAGGGCTGCGCATCTATCCCTGAGGCGGGGTCGGAATGGGGTGGGCGCGCCTTTGGTGGGGGCTGATCCTTGGCCTTGTGGGGTGTGCCCAGGAGAGGGGGCTCGAGGGCTGGCTCGAGCCCCCCAGGCTCGTGGCCGATGCGGGGGGCACGGCCGGCCTGCGGCTCTTCCTGCGCCCACCGCCGGGGGTCTCCCTCCGCGCGGAGCTGGTCGTGGAGGGCCCCCCGGAGGGCCTCAGCCTGGACCGGGCGTGGGTGGAGCTGGCCTATCCCGTGGCCCTCGACCTGTCCTTGCGGCTTGCCCCCACGGTGCCCCAGGGCGAGTACAGCCCCGCCCTTCGGGTGCGCGCCGGGCATAAGGAGCTGCGCTTGGGCTTTGCCCTGCGGGTGGTGCAGGCCTGCTCCACCCCCAGCGGCCCCACCTACCTCCTCCGGCAGGGGGAACCCGTGCCGCCCCAGCTCGAGCTGCTCCGCCCCCTGGCCCTTCCGGGCTTCGCCCTCTACCGCCTGCGCGAGGGAGCAGCTCCTCCAAACCTCAGGCCCAACCGGAGGCTACGCCTCTTCCGCGAACCCAACGACCCCCTCTATCCCCAGCAGTGGTACCTGCACACCATCAGAATGCAGGCGGCCTGGGCCATCGAGACCGGCCAGGACAAGCCCCTTTGGGTGGGGGCGGTGGACTCGGGGATACTTCCCCACCCCGACCTGGGGCGGATCGAAGGCTACGACTTTGTGAGCGACCCCCAGGCAGCGGGCGACTGCGACGGGCGCGACCCCGACCCCACCGAGCCCCTGCACAAGGGGGAGGTCACCGGCTTCCACGGCACCCAGGTCATGGGCCTGATGCTGGCCCAGAGCAACAACCGGCGGGGCATAGCCGGGGTGCACTGGGGGGCGATGGGGCTCATGGCCCGGGCCTTCGGCGGGGTGGAGGGGGAGGAGGCCGACGCCATCGAGGCCCTGCTCTGGCTTGCTGGGCTGCCGGTGCCCGGCGTGCCGCCCAACCCCTACCCGGCGCGGGTGATCAACCTCTCCTTTGGCGGCGAGGGAACCTGCCCACCGGGCTCACCCTGGTACGAGGCCACCCAGCGGGTCCTGCGCCAGGGGGTGGTGCTGGTGGCGGCGGCTGGCAACCAGAACCGGCCGGCCGAGGGCTTCGAGCCCGCCTCCTGCCCCGGGGTTATCGCGGTGGGGGCTACAGATGCCCTAAACCGGCGCGCCCCCTACTCCAACTACGGCCCCCGGGTGGACCTCTATGCCCCCGGGGGGGTGCTGGGCCGGGACGAGGACCAGGACGGCCAGCCCGACGGGCTCCTGAGCCTGGGCTTTTCTGGAGGCAGGTACGGGTACACCTATGCCCAGGGCACCTCGTTTGCCGCCCCGCTGGTGAGCGGGGTGGCAGCCCTGCTCCGGACCCAGCGGTCTGGGATGGAGCCCGAGGCGTTGGCCCACCACCTGCGCCAGCGGGCCCAGGCCCTACCCCCCCAAAGCTGTGCCCCCCACGCCTGCTCAATGCGCCTGCTGGATGCAGCGGAGGCCCTGCGGCCGTAGTTAAGGGTTTTGTAAGGGGGTGGGGGATAGGGTGGAGGCGGAGGTGAAAACCGTGGAGAAGGCACAGAAGGTTGGGTTGGTTTTGTTGGGTGGGCTCCTCCTGGCGGCCTGCAGCGGCGGCGGGGGCGGGGGGGTCCGCGTCCAGGGTTCGCTGAACGGGGGTACCAAGTACAGCCTGCAGCAGGCCCCCCAGGGTTTGCAGATGCTGCAGGCCCTGGGGGTGCAGGGGGTTAACCAGCTTTTGCGGCAGCGGCTTGGGCTGGCAGAGGACCCCATCCGCGGCCTGAACGCCTTGGTGCTCTCGGAGGCCCTGGCCGCCCAGGCGGACAAGAAAGCCCTCTTCAACACCGACGAGAAAAAGGTCCTGGCTGTGGACAAGGACGGCAAGACCGTGGCCCAGATGGAGGTGGACGCCCAGGGCAACTTCGAGGGGGAGGTGCCCGCCGGCCAGACCGTGCTGCTGGTGGTGGCGGATGAGGAGGGGGGCTCGACCATCTGCGAAAGCCCCTTGGAGGTGGACCCCACCCCTGCCACGGCCAGCGGCGGGCAGAAGGGCAGCAAGACCAGCGCGAATTCCACCGACAACAAGCTGGCCCTCTTCAACTTTTCTGCCCAGGCCGGCGGCGCCCGCCTGGCTGCGGCGCAGAAGGTAGGGCTCTTTAGCGCAAGCGAGGACACCGGGAACAATGCCTCGGCCCAGAGCCAGGTCCAGGCGGGCTCGGCCCTCAAGACCGACGCCGGTACCCAGAACCAGTTCAAAACCGACAGCGACAACGACGGGGTGATCAACCCGGTGGACAACTGCGGGGATGCGGCCAACACCGCGCGGCCCAAGGTGCAGGCCACCTTCCAGTGGGACATCCCGGGCCTGCAGGCCAGCGGCGCTGTGGGAGGCTACAACCCCGATGGGGCCCAGCAGTTCATGTACCAGTACGCCCTGGGGCTCACCATAGAGGTGAGCAACCCCAACAACCTGGAGAACGCCACCGCCGACCTTTTGGGTCTGGGCACCCTGGACTACACCACGGCGAGTGGGGAGGGCGTGGGGCGCTACCTGGTGCAGACCGCCAAGAAGAAGGGCCAGAACGTCCAGAACGTGCTTTCCTTGATGACCGACGTGGGGCTTTTCGACCTCACCAAGCTGGGCTTCCCCCTCTTCCCCACCTTCCACCTGGAGGCCGCCATCAACCCCAACCAGCCCCTGAGCACCCTGGGCGACAGCGACCTGAACTACGGGGGCGGGGCCATCCTGGCCGACGACATGTACCACCTCTATGGCCAGACCGAACCCAACGCCCTGGTGCTGGCGGTGCTGGACCGGGACAACATTCTGGCCTTCAACATCGCCATCGCCGATGGAGACGGGCGCTACCGCATCTTGGTCCCGGCGGTGAGCCCTTCTATGCAGTACTACTTCCTGGCCCTGGACGCATCGGGCACGGTCTACTGCCCCTCCAGCGGCGCGGTACGCTTTGGATTCCCTCCTGTCGGGAACGGCACCAATTACGGCGATGCGAGCACTCTTTATGGGCAGGTTGACCTGCTAAACACTTCCTGTAGCCTCTGAAGTGGAGCCCAGCGGGCCCTTGGGGCCCGCCGGGTGTTTTGGAAGGAAGCGTGGGGAAAACGAGGGTTCTCCTGTTTTTTCTTCTGGGTCTTGTAGCCTGCGGTACGGGTGCCCCTCGGGGGCTGAGCCTGCGGGTGGAGGGGGTGGCCAGGTGGAGGTTCGCTACGGGGGCAAGGCCGAAACCTGTCCGGGGGGCCAGACCTGCGCCTGCCGCCCCCCCGGTGGGCAGTCCTTTGGTGAGTCCAGGCAGAGGGGTGCTGGCTGGAAGGGGTCGCCCCGCCGGAGAGCCTCGTACCCCCAGGGCGGTTCCCACTCCGGCCCGGGCCTGCGCGGTGGTGCCCTGAAGCTCTCATCCAAAAAGGCCCGCGGCCGGGTGAGATGGTCGCATGGAGCGCGTTTTGCTAGGGGTTGCCTTTGCCCTTCTGGTGGCCTGTGCCCAGGTGGGGGGGCCGGTCCGCTACCTGCCGGCGGAGAGGTTTGGCCTCGAGGTGCTGCGGGAAGGGGAGGCGCTCACCTTTCGCAAGGACGGGCTGCGCTTCACCTATGTGGCGGGCCTGGGCTGGGCCCCGCCGCTGGAGGCGGGCCTACCTCCTCCCGACGAGGACCGGCTGCCTCTAGAGGTGGTGCGGGCGGTGGGGCTGGTGATGGTGCCCGAGGCCCCGGTGCGCTACTCGGCCGACGAGCGCCGGCTGCGGCTGGTGCTCGACCTACCCGGGGAGGCCCCGGCCCTGCCCACCGCGGAGCTCAGCCCCTACCCGGGCCGCCTGGCCCTGGAGCTGCCCTACTTTCTGCCGGGGCTGGAGGCGGTGCGGGCGGGGGGGGTGGGTCTTTGGGCCCGTTACGAGCCGCAGGGGACCCGCCTGGTGCTGGAGGCCCCGCCGGGCCGTTTCTACCGCTATCGCAGCTTCCTGCTGTCCAATCCCAGCCGCTATGTGCTGGACCTGTACTACCTCGAGCCCGAACGGGAGGAGGAGGTGCAGCCGGGCTTCCGCTACCGCGAGCTGTGGGCCTGGACGCCGGAGCCGGTGCGGATGTACTGGCTCGAGGCCGCGCCGGGGCGCTGGCGCCTGGAGCCGGTGGGCCGCCCTGGCGAGCGCCGGCTGCTGCCCGAGATGGCCCCCGGGGCGCTGGCCCTTCTGAACGGGGGCTACTTCGACGGGCGCACCGCCACCCCCATAGGCCTCTGGGTGCGGGACGGGGTGCCCCTCAGCCTGCCCTATGGGCGGAGCGCGCTTTTCTGGGAGGAGAACAACGTTTTCGCTGGCCGCCCGAGCTTCTCGGCCTGGGTGGAGCTTCCCGACGGGCGAAGGGTGCGGGTGGGGCTCAACCTGGCCCGGGCCCGCTACACCGCCCACACCCTGCCGGGCCGGGTGGGCCAGGTGGGGGAGGGTGTCCACCTGGTCCAGGGGGACCGGGTGGTGGCCACCCTGCCCGCCCCGGCCGAGCTGCCCGAGGGCCTTTGGGCCCTGAGCTTCCCCTCCGAGGCCCCCCTGGTGCGCACCGGGGATGCCCTGAGGCTTGGGGTGCAGCTCGAGCCCCCCGTGCGCTTTGCCCTGGAGGCGGGCCCGCTGCTCTTGCAGGGCGGGGTGAACGTCTTTAGTCCCAGCGCCGAGCCCTTCCGCGACCGCGCCCCGGTGGAGGCAGTGGCGGCCCAGGCCGCGGTGGCCTGGACGGTGGAGGGAGGGCTCTGGCTCATCGTGACCGAGCCCATGCGCCCCGAGGGACTGGCCCGGGCCCTGAAAGAAAGGGGCTTCTGGGGAGCCATCCGCATGGACGGGGGGGGGTCGGCCCAGCTCTGGGTGCGGGGCGAGCTGAAGAACCGGGGCCTTTTGGGGCCGCGCCCGGTGGTGAGCGGGCTGGCCTTGTTCTCCAGGCCCTAATTTTTACCGCGTATACCCGGGCCGGGCGGGCTAGGTTAAAGGTAGGCTTACCGGATTTCTCATCTCCTGCTTGTAGCTTACACTCATCCCCGACGATGCCCAGGCTGAAGCTGTGCTGAACAGCTACCCGCATCATGGGGGCATTGTGGGGGAAAGGAGGTCCGATGAAGATTGCCATTCTCTGCCACGCCAGCGCCGGAGGCTCGGGGGTGGTGGCCACCGAGCTCGCTCTGGCCCTAGCTGGACTGGGGCACACGGTGCACGTGGTGGCCACCGAGCGGCCGTTCCGGCTTACCGACGAAAGGCTGAGCCAGATGGGCCTAGAGAGCAACCTGCTCTCCACCGGTCAAAGCCCCGTGGGGGGGTTGGGCCGCATTTTCCGGGCTTCTAAGGATAGTGTGGCCCGCTGGCTGGGTCTGCTGAAAAAGCCCCTCCGCGCTGGTTCGCTGCATTTTCACCAGGTGCTCTCGGCCGACTATCCCCTTTTCCGCGAGCCGCTTACCCCCATTACCGCAGCCAACTCCCTGGCCGAGCTCATCGAGCGGCATCAAATCGAGCTGGTGCACGCCCACTACGCCATCCCCCACGCCACCAGCGCCATACTGGTGCGGGAGATGGGCCACCCCATCAAGGTGGTCACCACCCTGCACGGCACCGACGTAACCTTGGTGGGCCTGGAGCCGGCCTTTGCCAAGACCACCCAGCACGCGGTGCGCAGCTCTGATGCGGTCACCGCGGTCTCTCAGGCCCTAGCCCAGGACGCCCGGACCAAGCTGGGGGTGGAGCGCGAGATCGAGGTGATCTACAACTGGGTTGACCCCGAGCGCTTCAAGCCCAACCGCGACCCAGCCTATCGGGCCCGCTTCGCCCAGCCCGAGGAGGCGATTGTGCTCCATGTTTCCAACTTCCGCTCGGTCAAGCGGCCCCTGGATGCCCTGCGGGTCTTCGCCGGTATAGCCGAGCGGATGCCCGCCCGCATGTTGATGATTGGCGAGGGACCCTTGCGTCAGGAGGCCATCGAGCTGGCGCACGAGCTCGAGATTGCCGGGCGGGTGCAGTTCCTGGAGTTCACCCCCTACGTCGAGCGCTTCATGAGCGTGGCCGACCTGCTGCTTCTGCCTTCGGAGCAGGAGTCCTTTGGCCTGGTGGCGCTGGAGGCCATGGCCAGCGGGGTGCCGGTGGTGGCCAGCCGGGTAGGGGGGCTGCCGGAGCTGGTGGAGGAGGGCCGCACCGGCTTTTTGCGACCGGTGGGGGATATCCAGGGCATGCTCGAGGCCAGCCTGGAGATCCTCACCAGCCGTACCCGGCGGCGGAGCATGGGCGAGCTGGCCCGCGAGCGGGCGGTGAGCCACTTCCGCCCCGAGGTGGTGCTGCCTAAGTACCTGGAGGTCTATGAGAGGACCCTGGAGCTAACCTCGGGCGTTACGTCTGTAGGGCCTGGGGGCTTTTGATGAAAATTCGATAAAGAAGGCTTAATCCGCCAGCGAGGGCTTCCTGCCAGGTCTTAAGGTTACTTAACTTCTAACTAACGAAACGACCTGAGTCACGCAGGTAGGCTCTCGGCGTGAGCAGGTTTGCAGCTGTCTCCCTTCGGTTGCTTCTACCTCTTTTGGCGCTGTTGGCGGCTTGCGGTACCCAGACCCAGGAAGAAACCGGCCCCTCTGCCGGCTCGAGCCCCTCGCCTTTGAGCGGTAGGACGGTCACCTATACCCCGAGCAACGAAATCTTCCCAAACCCCGAGCGGGGCTTCCGGCCCGGGCGGCAGATGGGGCAGAGCATCGGCTCTACCAGTATGGCCGGGATCGATATCGAGGGGATGCGCGCGCAGGGCTACACCCTGTTCCAGGGCTACATCTCCTTGCAGAACTACCAGCACTCGGACATCCCGGGCTGGTACCTCGATGAACTCGACCGCCGCTTCGAGCGGGTGCGAAACGCCGGGTTGAAGGTTACCCCCCGTTTCTGGTACACCTGGGGCGGCACCACCACCGCGGACCGGAGCCGCATCTTCCGCCACATCGAGCAGCTTGCTCCGCTTCTCAGGAAGAATGCCGACGTGATTGCGGCTTTTCAGGCCGGTTTTGTAGGCCCCTGGGGCGAGTGGCACGACTATGCCAACCTCTCCAACGACGACCTCAGGGCCATCGTCTACCGGCTGGCCGAGGTTTTGCCGCAGAACCGCAAAATCCAGCTGCGCTATGTCCACACCCTGCGCCTCTTCGTGCCCCAGGGCTTTAGCGAGGCCCAGGCCTTCGACCCGAACCACATCGCCTCCCGCCTGGGGCACCACAACGACTGCTTCATGGTGAACCAGTCGGACGCCGGGACCTACGCCTGGGACAACCCCCAGCGGGACATCGACCGCAACTACCTCCAGTCCATGACCCGCTACATGCCGGTGGGCGGGGAGATGTGCGGGGACGTGCCCGAGGCCGGCTACGACCCCTACGACCGCCGCAGCCCCCAGGGGCAGCTCGCCGAGCTGGCCCGCTTCAACTGGAGCTTCATCGCCAACGACTTCGGCAACATCGACCGTTGGCGGCAGTGGGGCATCTACGGCACCATCGAGAGCCGGCTAGGCTACCGGCTTGCCCTGGTGGAGTCGGTGGTGCCCGAGGTGGCCGAGGGCCGGCGGCTCAGGGCGCGCATCACCCTTCGCAACGAGGGCTGGGCTGCGCCCTTCAACCCCCGCCCGGTGCGGCTGGTGCTGAGGAACACCCAGGGGGGGCAGGTCTACAGCCTGAACCTGGAGGCTGATGTGCGCCGCTGGTATGCGGGCACCACCCAGACCCTGCAGATAGACCAGCCCCTTTCGGGGGTACCCGCGGGCAGCTACGAGCTTCTGCTGCACCTGCCCGACCCCGCGCCAAGCCTAGAGCGGCGCCCCGAGTACGCCATCCGGCTGGCCAACCAGGGGGTCTGGGAGGCCTCCACCGGCTACAACCGGCTCAACCAGACCATCCGCGTGCCCTAGTCCCCTGGCCGCAGGACGAGCTCGGGGGCGTAGCCTGGGGCCAGGCTGTAGAGGGCCAGGTCGCCCCGATGGTTGAAGTTGGTGGGCCGCTGGAAGCGCAGCCGGAGCTGGAGGGTGGTCGCCCCCTCGGCCCGGGCAGCCCGGAGGGCAGGGGTGAGGTCGAACTCGAGCCACCCCTCCCCTCCGGTCCGGTTTTCTAGCTGGAAGAGGGCTGGGGCGTCGAAGGCCGCGGGGTCTTGCAGGTTATCCACCCGGATGCGCTCGACGAGCAGGTGCCCGAGCTGGTCGTAGGTTGTGCTGGCCTCTCCCTGGTACAAGCGCAGGGTGGCCCGCGGGTTGGGGGGAAGGTCCTTGAGCTCGAAGGCGACGAAGGCCCGCACCGGCTGGTTCTGGGCGTCGTCGCCGGCGCAGAAGGCCCGCCGGCAGTAGTAAGCGGCCAGCCCGCTGTTGCCAGCGTCGAGGGTGGCGGTGAGGGCGGGGGGCCGTACTTCCTCCGACCAGGCAGCCAGCACCGCCGTCTGGCTGCAGCCAGCCAGCAGCGCGGCTGGGATTAGCCATATAAGGCTTCGCATACCTGCCTTATAGAACAAGGCCGCTCGGGCTGCATGAAAAGGTAGTTACCCTGGCCATTACGTTTAGGTGAAGAACGGTCGGGGGGGTAGATGCGGTGTCAGAACAGGGCTTCTGGTGGGCGCAGGCCGGGTTATGCCGGGCGTTACGTGGCGGGGAGGCGGTATCCTGGTAGAAGTGACCGGGTATGCTGGAGAAGCTCGATTCTTTGGAAAAGGAGTACCAGGCACTAGAGCAGCAGCTAGCGGACCCGGCGGTGCTGGCCAACCCTTCGCAGTACCAGCGCGTGAGCAAGCGCTACGCCGAGATGGGCCATCTGGTGGCCACCATTCGCGCCTACAAGGAGGCCCTCTCCCAGCGGGAACAGGCCCGCGAGCTGCTTTCCGACCCGGAGCTTTCCGAGATGGCCCGAGCCGACCTCGAGGCCCTGGAACCGCGCATTCAGGCTTTGGAGGGTGAGCTCGAGCTCCTGCTTCTGCCCAAAGACCCTTTGGACGAGAAGAACGCCATCGTGGAGGTGCGGGCCGGTACCGGCGGGGAAGAGGCCGCGCTGTTTGCTGCCGAGCTGCGGGATATGCTCATGGAATACGCCCGGCGGGGAGGCTACCGGGTGGAGGTGCTGGAGAGCTCCCTCACCGACCTGGGGGGGGTCTCCAAGGTGGTCTTCGGGGTGGAGGGCCCCGGGGCCTACGGCTACCTGAAGTACGAGGCCGGGGTGCACCGGGTGCAGCGGGTGCCGGCCACCGAAACCCAGGGCCGCATCCACACCTCCACCGCCACCGTGGCGGTGATGCCCGAGGCCGAGGAGGTGGATGTGGCCCTTGACCCAGCCGACCTGGAGATTACCGTCTCGCGGGCCTCGGGGCCAGGAGGGCAGGGGGTCAACACCACCGACTCGGCGGTGCAGGTTCTGCACAAGCCCACCGGAATCATCGTCTCTTGCATGGAGTCGCGCAGCCAGATCAAGAACCGGGAAAGGGCCCTGGCCATCCTGCGCTCCCGGCTTTTGGAGATGAAGCGGGCCGAGGAGGCGGCCAAGCGGCGGGAGAGCCGCCTGGCCCAGATCGGCGCGGGCGAGCGCAGCGAGAAGATCCGCACCTACAACTTTCCCCAGTCCCGCGTCACCGACCACCGCATCGGCTTCACCACGCACGACCTGGAAGGGGTGCTCTCGGGTGACCTTTCCAAGCTGCACGAGGCCTTGCGCAGGGCCGATCAGGAGCGGCAGCTCGAGGCCCTATCGGGAAACCGGCCTGCCTAGATTAGGGCTATGCAGGGCCTGCGGCGCGACTTGCTGGTGGTTGCGGCCATTCTGATGGACCGCCACGGACGGGTTCTGCTGGTGGCCAACGATTGGAGCCGGCGGGGCAGGGTGCGCTACACCCTGCCCGGGGGCATGGTGGAGGCAGGGGAGACCCTGCTGGCGGCGGTCGAGCGCGAGGTGCGGGAGGAAACGGGGCTGCGGGTAAAGGCCATCCAGCACCTGGCCTATTTGGTACAGGTGGAGGATGCCCGCAAGCACGAGCGCACCCTGGCGGTGGCTTTCCGCGCCGACTACGAGGGGCTTCTAAACCCCAAGGACCCCGACGGTCACATCGTGGAGGCCCGCTTCTTCACCGCCGAGGAGGTGGCGGTCAAGCTGGACGAGCACCGCCCCCTGCTCGAGCCCCTGATGGACTACCTGCGGGGGGAGCGGGGTCGCTACTACGCCTACTCAGGCTGGGGGGGGGAGGGGGTGCGGGTCTAGTGCACCTGGATGGTGTGCAAAAGGCGGTTGTAGCCGGTGGAGGCCTCCCAGACCCCCTGGTTGGCCAGCCGAATGGCGTACTCGGGGCGCCGCTCCAGGCCTGGCGCGGGGTCGGGCAGGTGCAGGAAGGCCTCGTACGCCCCGGTCGGGGCGCTGCTGGGTAGGGTGGCCTCCAGCAGCACCGCCTGGGTGGCGTCCGGCGCCCAGGTGCGGGGGTCGGAGGGGATGTTGAAAAAAAGCGTCTGGCCGCTTTGGCTATGCCGCAGCACCAGCCGCACCGGGCGGGGCCGGATGGGGTTGGCAAAGCCGTCGTTGGCGATCTCCAGCCCCACCCGGAAGCGGCTGCCCCGGCTGAGCCTTTCGGGCAGGATGGCCCGCACCAGCCGGAAGCGGTAGCCCAGCCGGCGGACGATCTGGTCGTAGCAGCCCTCCCGCTTCCAGCGGTCCAGCACCTCCTGGTGCCAGGTGCCGCTCAGCACCTGCCAGTTGAACCGCCGCAGCTCGGCCAACGCCACGCTGCAGCTCTGGCGGGGGTGGCCCAGGTTGACCTCGCAGGTCTCGCCCGCCACCGGCACGAAGCGGGTGATTTTTTCCAGGTAGGCCTTTTGCCGGTCCCACTGGTTCCAGCTATAGGTGCCGGCATCGTTTTCGCCGGCCAGAAAGCAGTCGTTGTGGTGCCCCACCCTGGCCTGGTCGCCGCCGCTGAAGGCCTGGGCGGGGGGCAGGGGCTGGGGGAAGAGCCGCTCGATGTCCTCCAGGTAGCGAAGCTGCAAGGGGATGCTTTTGGGCAGGGCCTGGAGCAGGGCTCGTACCAGCCGGTCCTTGCTTTCGGGCCGGTCCAGGCCGTGGCTCGAGCTGTGCCACTCCCCCCAATAGCCGATGAACCCAGCCTGCATGGCCCAGATGATGTCCTCGTACTCAGCCCAAAGGGGTCTAAGCTGCTCGATGTGGCGCAGCATGCGCTCGAGCGGGGCATCCTCAAGCCGGCTGGACTTGCCCGGGAAGGCGTAGTAATGGCGCAGAATGAGCTTGACCCCGCCCTGCCGGGCGTTCTCCAGCCGGCCTCGCAGGTGGTTCAGGTAGCTTTGGGGGATGTCGCCGTAGCGGTACTGGTCGAGGCTCACGTAGGCGAAGACCACGCTGGCCTGTAGGCCAAACCAACCCCCGGAGCGCACCAAGCGGTAGTCGTTTTCCTCCTGGAGCTGGAAGGCCACGTGGAGGCCCCGCTCGGGGTTGAGGAAGTTCTCGTCGCTGGCGGTATAGGTGACCACCCGGCCTTCCATGGGGGGCAGCACCGGTACGCTGCCCCCCCCCGTTTCCGGTTCGCTGCAGGCGGCGAGAAAAACCAAAAGCAAAAGACCCAGGCGCCCCAGCACATCCGCCAGTCTACCTACCTGGCCCATGGACTTGGGGAAGCCTTAAGGGTTCCTCAAGCCCGGCTCGCTCAGGGCCTGCTCGAGGCTGGCCTCCAGGATGGCCAGCCCCTGCTCTACCTCCGCCTCGCTCACCACCAAGGGCACCAGGCAGCGGACCACGTTGCTGTGCATCCCCGCCTTGAAGAGCAGCAGCCCCTTCTCGCGCGCAATCTCCAGCAGCCGCTGGGTGAGCTGGGGGTGAGGGGCTTTGCTCTCAGGGTCCTTAACCAGTTCCATGGCAATCATGGGCCCCAGGCCGCGCACATCGCCCACCACCTGGGGGAAGCGGGCTTGAATTTTGCGGAAGCCCTGGTGTAGAAGCTCCCCAAGCCTCTGCGCTTTTTCTAGCAGCCGCTCCTGCTCGAAAATCTCCAGCACCGCCAGGGCCGCGGCACAGGCCAGGGGGTTGCCGCCAAAGGTGCTGCCCAGGCCGCCCAGGGCCGGAGCGTCCATAATCTGGGCCTTGCCCAGCACCCCGCCAATCGGCAGGCCACCCCCTATGCTCTTGGCAAAGCAGAGAAGGTCGGGCTCCACCCCGGCGTGCTCGATGGCCCAGAACTTCCCGGTGCGCCCCACCCCGGTCTGCACCTCGTCGTCGATGAAGACAATACCGTACTTCTGGGTGAGGCTGCGCAAGGCCTTGAGGAAGGGCTTGGGCGCGGGTATGAACCCTCCCTCCCCGAGCTGGGGCTCGATGATGATGGCTGCCACCCGCTCGGGTTGAATCTGGGTCTCGAAGACCTCGTGCAGGCCGTCGAGGGCCTTCCTAGTGTCTATGCCGTGGTACTCGCTGGGGTAAGGGGCGTGGTAGACCTCGGGGGCAAAGGGGCCAAAGTTCTGCCGGTAACTCGACCTGCCGGTGAGGGTCATGCCCAGCAGGGTGCGACCGTGGAAGCTGCCCCGGAAGGCGATGACCCCCGGCCGGTTGGTATAGGCGCGGGCGATCTTGATGGCGTTCTCGGTGGCCTCGACCCCGGTGTTGACCAAAAAGACCTTCTTCTCCCCCTCTATAGGGGCGGTGGCCGCGAGCCGCTCGGCCAGCTCGATGTAGGGCTCGTAGGCCACCCCAGGGAAGCAGGTGTGGATGTAGCGCTTGAGCTGCTGCTCGATGGCCGCTACCACCCTGGGGTGGTTGTGGCCTACGTTCTGCACCCCGATTCCGCCGTACCAGTCTAGGTACTCCTTCCCATCGACGTCCCAGATTTTTCCCCCTTGGGCCCGCTCGACCACGATGGGGTGTACCTGCGAGACCCCGCGGGGAAGCACTCTGTGCCGGCGCTCAATCAGGGCCTGGTTCTTGGACGGGGTTTGGGTCATGCCTCGAGTCTAACCCCCCCGCAGTGGGGTTGTGTACCCCTCGAGGCCCCATCGCCCGGCTGTGCTAACATAGGGCCGTGCGCCTATATCGTATCGGCCTGTTTACCGACGCGTATCTGCCGGGGCCAAACGGGGTTGCCACCAGCGTATACCTGCTCAAGCGCGAGCTGCGGCGCATGGGGCACGAGGCCTGGGTGCTGGCCCCTGAGATGCCCGAGGCCGATCCACGGGAGGAGTGGGTGGTGCGGGTGCCCAGCGTGCCCTACCCCTTCTTTGAAAACCAGCGCCTGGCCATGCCCAGCAGCCGCTACCTGCCCACCGAGTTCGAGATTTTCCACACCCATACCCCGCTTTTCATCGGCATCTGGGGGGCCCGGCTGGCCTACCGACACCGCCTGCCCCACGTTTCCACCTTTCACACCCACCTGGAGAAGTACGCCCACTACATCCCCGGGGTGGCCACCCTGAACCGCTACGTGGGCATCATGCAAAAGGTCTGCCAGGCCTTTTACAACCGGGCCGATGTGGTCATCGCCCCCACCGAACCGGTGAAGCGCCTGGCCGAGAGCTACGAGATTGAGCGGGAGATCCGGGTGATCCCCACCGGCATCGACACCGACCTCCTGGAAGCAGCCCCCGACCCAGACCCCCCCTGGCCTTCGGGCAAGCGCCGCCTGCTGCACGTGGGGCGGCTGGGCAAGGAGAAGAGCGTGGACGTGGTGATCCGGGCCCTGGCCGAGATACGCCAGCGGGCGGACGCTCATCTGGCCCTGGTGGGCATGGGGCCCGAGCAGGAGGAGCTCCTCCGGCTGGCCCGGGGGCTTGGGGTGGAGGAGCACCTGACCTTCGTGGGCGCGGTGCCCTACGAGAAGATTGGCGGCTACTACCGTTTGGCCGAGGTGTTCCTCTTCGCCAGCGAGACCGAGACCCAGGGGCTGGTGCTCTGGGAGGCGCAGGCGGTGGGCCTGCCGGTGGTGGCGGTGGGGGCCGCAGGGACCCTGCAGGGCGTGGACGACGGCAAAAGCGGCTACCTGGTTCCCCCCGGCGACCACCGGGCGATGGCCGAGCGGGCCCTAAGGCTCCTGGAGGATGAGGCCCTGCGCCGGCGGATGTCCGAGGGGGCCCGCCGTTTTGCCGACCAGCGCACGGCCAAGCGGGTGGCCGAGCAGATTGTGGCCGTTTACGACGAGGCCACCCGCCTGGTGGAATTCGAGCCCCGCCGCCTCATTTTCCCTTTCCCTCGCTTTCCCCAGGGCGGTCTTAGCCCTAGGTAGGGCCCCGCCGCGCGTGGGTGGCGGTTTATGCGTTTGCGCTGCAAATCTATGCAGGGTGGGATAGCCAGGTGGCCCGGGGGATGCTATGCTCTCCCTTTGGTATGCCTGCCCGCACCGACCTCAAAAAGATTCTGATTATCGGCTCCGGCCCCATCACCATCGGCCAGGCCGCCGAATTCGACTACTCCGGCACCCAGGCCGTCAAGGCCCTGCGCAGCGTGGGCTACGAGGTGGTGCTGGTCAACTCCAACCCCGCCACCATCATGACCGACCCCGAGCTCTCGGAGGGGACCTACCTCGAGCCCCTCACGGTGGAGTTCCTGGAAAAAATCATCGCCCAGGAGCGCCCGGACGCCCTGCTCCCGACCCTGGGTGGACAGACCGCGCTCAACCTGGCCATGGCCCTTTACGAGCAGGGCATCCTCGATAAGTACGGGGTGGAGCTCATAGGGGCCAACGCCGCTGCCATCAAGAAAGGGGAGGACCGGGAGGCCTTCCAGCAGGCCATGCTCAAGATTGGGCTGGATGTGCCCCGCGGCAAGATGGTGCACAGCCTGGAAGAGGGCCTGGCCTTTGCCCGCGAGGTGGGCTACCCGGTGGTGGTGCGGCCCAGCTTTACCCTGGGGGGCACCGGCGGGGGGATTGCCGAAAACGAAGCGGAGTTTATCGAGACCCTCACCCGGGGCCTCTCGCTCTCCCCCACCCACTCGGCGCTGGTGGAGGAGTCCATCGTGGGCTGGAAGGAGTACGAGCTCGAGGTGATGCGGGACAAGAACGACACCGTGGTGATTATCACCTCCATCGAGAACGTAGACCCCATGGGCGTCCACACCGGCGATTCCATCACCGTGGCCCCCGCCCAGACCCTCTCCGATGTGGAGTACCAGCGGATGCGCGACGCGGCCATCGCCATCATCCGCGAGATCGGCGTGGAGACCGGCGGCTCGAACATCCAGTTCGCCATTGACCCTAAAAGCGGGCGGATGATCGTGATCGAGATGAACCCCAGGGTCTCGCGCTCCAGCGCCCTGGCCTCCAAGGCCACCGGCTTCCCCATCGCCAAGATTGCCGCTTTGCTGGCGGTGGGCTACACCCTGGACGAGATTCCCAACGATATCACTCGGAAGACCCCGGCCTCCTTCGAGCCCACCATCGACTACGTGGTCACCAAGATTCCCCGCTTTGCCTTCGAGAAGTTCAGCACCCTGCCCAACACGCTGCCGGGCGGCTTCTCCGACCGGCTCGGCACCCAGATGAAGAGCGTGGGCGAGGTGATGGCCATAGGCCGCACCTTCAAGGAGTCCTTTGGCAAGGCCCTGCGCAGCCTGGAGGCCGACGTGCGGACGGAGTTCTCAGGCTACACCACCGAGGAGCTTTGGGCCCGGCTTTACCCCAGCCCCACCCGCATCTACGCGGTGCTGGAGCTTTTGCGGCGGGGCGAGCCGGTGGAGCGCATCTACGAGCGGACCCGCATTGAGCCCTGGTTCCTTCACCAGTTCAAGGAGGTGGTAGCGACCGAAGCTGCCCTCAAGAGTACCCCCCCAAAGGACGCCGAGGACTGGCGCTATGTGAAGGGCCTGGGCCTTTCGGACCGGCGGCTGGGCGAGCTTCTGGGTCTTCCCGAGCCGGAGGTGCGGCGCACCCGGCAGGCCCTGGGGGTGCGGCCGGTTTACAAGACCGTGGACACCTGCGCGGCCGAGTTCGAAGCCTACACCCCCTATCACTACAGCGCCTACGAGCTGGAAGATGAGGTGCGCCAGACCGATAAGCCCAAGGTGGTGATTCTGGGTAGTGGCCCCATCCGCATCGGCCAGGGGGTAGAGTTCGACTACGCCACGGTGCACGCGGTCTGGGCCCTGCGGGAAGCCGGGTTCGAGACCATCATGGTCAACTCCAACCCCGAGACCGTGAGCACCGACTACGACACCGCCGACCGCCTCTACTTCGAGCCCCTTACCCTGGAGGACGTGCTCAACCTGGTGGAGCACGAGAAGCCCCTGGGGGTGATTGCTACCCTGGGTGGGCAGACCCCCCTCAAGCTGGCCCGCCCGCTGGCCGAGGCCGGGGTGCGCTTGCTGGGTACCCCCTGGGAGGCCATCCACAAGGCTGAGGACCGCGCGGAGTTCAACCGGCTCTGCGCCGAGCTGGGCATTCCCCAGCCCAGGGGGGCGGTGGCCCGGACCGCCGAGGAGGCCCTCCGGCTGGCCAAGGAGCTGGGCTATCCCCTGATGGTGCGGCCCAGCTATGTCCTGGGGGGGCGGGCCATGCAGGTGGTGGGAAGCCCCGAGGAGCTAAAGAGGTACCTGGAGGAGGTCTACGCAGCTTTGGCCGAGCGGCCCTCGATTCTCCTGGACCAGTACCTGGAGGGGGCGCTCGAGCTCGACGTGGACGCCCTCTGTGACGGGGAGCGGGTGGTTGTGGCTGGCATCATGGAGCACATCGAGCGGGCCGGGGTGCACTCCGGCGACTCGGCCACCATCCTGCCCCCCATCTCGCTTGCGCCCGAGCAAATTGCCACCATCAAGGACTACACCCGCAAGCTGGCGCTGAGCATAGGGGTGAGGGGCCTCATCAACGTGCAGTACGCCGTAAAGGATGGATTGGTTTATATTCTGGAGGCCAACCCCCGCGCCTCCCGCACGGTGCCCTTCGTCTCCAAGGCCATCGGCCACCCCCTGGCCAAGTACGCCGCCCTGATTGCAGTGGGCAAAACCCTAGAAGACCTGGGCTTCACCCAGGATCCCACCCCGGCCTTCTACGCGGTCAAGGAGGTGCTCATCCCCTGGCTCAAGTTCCCTGGGGTGATTCCGCTGCTGGGGCCAGAGATGCGCTCCACCGGCGAGAGCATGGGTCTGGATGCCGACCCCTACCTGGCCTACTACCGGGCCGAGCTGGGGGTGGGCCAGCGGTTGCCGCTTAGAGGCAGGGTGCGCTTCATCGGCGCCGAGGCCTTGAAGGCCGAGTGGGCGGAGGCAGGGTTTGAGGTTTCCGAGGAGGACTACGACCTGCTCATCGCCCTCGCCCCCCACCCCGAGCTGCGCCGGGCGGTGGAGCAGGGCAGGCCCTTCATCACCACAGCGGAAGGGGCCCGCTGGAGCCTCGAGGCCATCCGCCGGGCCCGGGCCTCCAGCCTGCCGGTGCGCTCGTTGCAGGCCTGGCACGCGGCTAGTATAGGGCTTTCTCCCGCTCCATAAGGGCCACCAGGCTTTGCACGATCTCTTTGGAGCGCTCGTTGAACTCCCCTTCCAGCAGCCTCTGGGCTGCCTCCAAGCCCTGCAGGCGGAAGACCTGGACCACCCGGGCGGCGCACAGGTGAAAGCGGCGGTGGGCCTCGCGCAGCTGGGCGAACTCCGGGTGGAGGGCCAGGGTGCTGCGGGCCGCGGGGCCGTGGATCCACTGGCCGAGGGTGCACTGGTCGTCCCGAACAATCACCGAAAGTTCGGGCACCGGGTGCTCTCCTGCCAGGGCTGCTTCCAGCCGCTTGCGCCAGGCCAGATGGGCCTCGAGGACAGCCTGGACATCCAGGCCGTGAAACTCCCGCTCCTCTTGCGAAAGCGCGGGCAACGGATGAGCGTTGCCGCCGCGCCAGCCTCTCAGCCAGTCGAGCAGTCCCATCGAAACCCCCTTTTCAGGGTAGCAGCCCTGGTGGGAGGCCTCGGGTCAAATGACCGAAGGGGCCAGGGTAGCCCCGGCCCCGCTTACTCTGCAGCGGGCTTGGCCTCCTTGGCGGCCAGGTCTTCGTTGATGCGCTTGCGGTCGCCCTTGATGCGGGCCGCCTTACCCCGCAGCCGGCGCAGGTAGTAAAGCTTGGCCCGGCGCACCTTGCCCCGGTTCACCACCTGCACGCTTTCGATTAGGGGAGAGTTGAAGGGGAAGATGCGCTCCACCCCTTCGTTGAAGGAAATTTTGCGCACGGTAAAGGAGCTGTTGTAGCCGTTGCGCTTGATCTTGATGACCACGCCCTCGTAGGTCTGGATACGGGTGCGGTTGCCCTCCGTTACCTTGTAGTTGACCCGCACAGTATCGCCCGGCTTGAACTCGGGGATGTCGGAGCGGGTGTACTTTTTCTCGACCACCTTGATTAAAGCGCCACGGTTCATGTGCTCTCCTTGCTCCAGCGGAACCCGGCTGGGGTTCATGGATGAAAGCCCTCGGCGTATCCGCACGGCAGATACTCGGGCAAGACCAGCCATATACTCTAGCAACCCCCTTGTCAAATGGCAAGGGGGCTTTTATAATCCACCCTTGGCACTCTTCAGGAGTGGCCGAAGACAGCGACGGGCATAGGCCTTAAAGATGTCGCCGAGGCGCTAGTAGGGAAGCGTTGCTCGAGGAAGACCGGTTTGGACTTCCCTAGGTCCAGAAAGCTGCCTTGTGGCAGCGGATAGGAGGAGCTTTGCCGAGTAAGCGCAACATCGAGACGCTGGGGTTTCTTACAGAGACCCTGAGGGCTGCGCAAGGCTCGTTCTTCCTGGTGAACTACCAGGGTCTGGAGGCAGGCCCCACGGGCAAGCTGCGCAGGCTTTTGCGGGAGAAGGGCGGCCAGCTTATCGTGGCCAAGAACACCCTGGTCCGCAGGGCCATGAGCGACCTGGGGCTCTCCCCCATCGAGGGGCTTTCGGGGCCGTCGGCGCTGGTGGTCTTCAGCGACCCCGCTGCGGTGGCCAAGGTCCTCAAGGAGTTCGCCAAGACGAACGACAAGGGCATCCCGGCCTTCAAGGGAGGGATGCTTTCGGGGCAGCCCCTTTCGGCCCAGCAGGTGGAGGTTCTGGCTGACCTACCCAGCCAGAAGGAGCTGCAGGCCGAGCTGGTGGGGGTGCTCTCGGCCACGCTCTCCAACCTGGTGGGCGTGCTGGGGGCCAAGGCGCAAGAACTGGTGGGCGTGCTGGAAGCCCGGGTGCAAAAGCTAGAGGAAGCCGCCTAGGCGGTTTGGAGGTACGAGGATGGCTCTGGATATCGAGGCAATCAAGGCTCAACTTTCCAACGCGACCGTTCTGGAACTCAAGCAGCTCATCGATGCCCTCAAGGAAGAGTGGGGGGTAACCGCAGCGGCCCCGGTGGCGGTGGCCGTGCCCGGGGCGGCGGCGGGTGCGGCGGCCCCGGCGGCAGAGGAGAAGACCGAGTTCGACGTGGTTCTCAAGGAAGCGGGCCCCAACAAGCTCAACGTCATCAAGGAGCTGCGCGCCATTACCGGGCTGGGCCTCAAAGAGGCCAAGGACCTGGCCGAGCAGGGGGGCGTGGTCAAAGAGGGCATCGCCAAAGAGGAGGCCGAGAAGATCAAGAAGCAGCTCGAGGACGCGGGCGCCAAGGTCGAGCTCAAGTAGCGGATGGCGCTGGTCCCCCTGGGCCCCGGGCCCAGGGGGTCTTCTTGTCTAGGTTTTTTTTGACAATTGGCATTTTTATTTGTAACGGTGTGCAAGATAATCGGCACCTTTTTGAAAAGTGTTGACAGATATTTGAGCATGTGATACCAATTGTATTGCCAGACGCTTCATGTGAATCCCCCGGGCGCCAACCCGGGGGCCTCCTCTTGGCAGGGCCTCAGGCCTCGGGGTGGGGGGTGGACGAGGCCACCGCCTCGGGGGCCCGGGTTTGGGCGATGATCTCCCGCACCCGCTCTCCCTGCACCACCTCGCGCTCGAGGAGCTCCTCCGCCAGCTTGTGCACCGCCTCGGCGTGCTCGCTTAGCACCGCCTTGGCCTTCTCGTAGGCCCGGTCCAGGATGGCCCGGATGTCGGCGTCGATGAGGCGGCTGGTCTCCTCGGAGTGGTCTTGCTTCTTGGCAATCTCCTCGCCCAGGAAGATGGGACCGGTGTTGGAGCCCCAGGCCACGTTTTTGAAGTGGTCGCCCATCCCCCAGTCCAGCACCATTTGCTTAGCCAAAGCGGTGGCCTGCTTGAAATCGCCTGCAGCCCCGGTGGTGATGGTGCCCACGAAGAGCTCCTCGGCAGCCCGGCCCGCCAGGGTCATGGCCAGGGTGTCCTCGAGGTGCTCCTTGCTCATCAGGATGCGTTCCTCGGGCTTGCTCCAGCGAGCCCCCAGGGCCATGCCCCGCGGCACGATGGAGACCTTTTCGGTCTTATCGGCGTAGGGCAGCACCTCCCCTACAATCGCGTGGCCGGCCTCGTGGTAGGCCACGGCGCGCTTCTCCTGCTCGCTGAGCTTGAGGGTACCCCGCTCCAGCCCCAGGATGATCTTGTCCAGGGCGGTTTGAAAGTGGGCCTGGGTAATCTCGCTGGCATTCTCGCGCGCAGCCTGCAGGGCCGCCTCGTTGACCAGGTTCTTGAGGTCGGCCCCGCTGAACTGAGGGGTGAGGCGGGCCAGGCCCTCCAGGTCCACGTCCGGGGCGATTCTCTTGCCCCGCATGTGCACCTGCAGGATTTCCTTGCGCTCCTCCAGGGTAGGCAGCCCAATCACCACCTGCCGGTCGAAGCGCCCTGGGCGCAAAAGCGCCGGGTCGAGGATATCCGGGCGGTTGGTGGCGGCCAGGACGATCACACTGGTGTCCTTCTCGAAGCCGTCCATCTCAGAGAGGATCTGGTTCAGGGTTTGTTCGCGCTCGTCGTGGCCCCCGCCGATGCCGGCCCCCCGCTTGCGCCCGATGGAGTCCAGCTCGTCGATGAAGATGATGGCCGGGGCGTTGCGCCGGGCCTCCTCGAACAGGGTGCGCACCCGGCTGGCCCCCACCCCCACAAACATCTCCATGAACTCCGAGGCCGAGACCGAGAAGAAGGGCACCCCTGCCTCCCCGGCCACGGCCCGCGTGAGGAGGGTCTTGCCGGTGCCCGGGGGGCCCACCAGGAGCACCCCCTTGGGGATCTCGGCCCCGAGGGCGATGTACTTCTGGGGGTTTTTGAGGAAGTCCACCACCTCCATCAGCTCGCGCTTGGCCTCGGTGTGGCCGGCCACATCCTTGAAGGTGGTGTTGACCCGCTTCTCTTTGCCGTAAAGCCGGGCCCGGCTCTGCCCGAACTGCATGACCTGGCCGGCTCCGCCCTGGGCCCGCATGAAGAAGAACCACCAGAAGCCAATGAGCAGGAGGATGGGCAGCAGGGTATAAAGAAGCTGGGGCCAGATGCTGGGCGGGCGGTTCTCGATGACCACCCCGTGCTGGCGCAAAAGCTGGGTGAACTGGGGGTCGGTGTAGCCCGCCGGCAGCGCCACCACGCTGAAGCGGTCGGTGGTCTCGGTGGTGTTGCCCACCCGAACGCGCTCAGGGGCTTTGAAGAAGCCGTTGATGCGACCTTCCTGCAGGATAACCCGGGCCACCTTGCCCTGCTCGACATAGGTGAGGAAGTCGGTGTAGGTAATGGTGCTGCGGGGATTGCTGCTGCCGAACAGGGTGAAAAGCCAGTAGGCCAGGATTGCGATAAGGACCAGGCTCCAGGGATTGATGCGTGTGGGCAAAATCGGACCTCCGTGGTAGGGCCGGGGCCTGCTGGATGGGCGAGGCCCCGTGTTCAAACTTGCAGTATATGCTACCCGATTCCCCAGCAACGAATGCGACCTAGGGCTTAAAAGTGGCTTGGCTCACGGCTGAAGGTTTGCGCTCCTCCCCCTTATGATGGGGTGATGCAAGCGGTCTTGGAGGCCCTCCACCAAGGGGACTACGATACGGCCTTTGAGGTGCTGGTGCGCGCGCTGGCGCTGGCCCAGGGCGAGGAGGCTGCCGAGGTGGCCCTGCTCCTGGCCGAGGCCTACTCCCTTTATGGCGAAGGGGGGGTTGAGGGGGTCAATCGGGCCTTGGAGGAGGGGTTGGGGAGCCTGCCGGGGCTCGAGGCCCACCCCCGCTACCGCGCGCTTTTGGGGGAGGTGCGGGCGCTGGAGGGGGCCTCGGAGGAGGATGTGCGGCGGCTTTTGCCCGAGACCGATGACCCACAGGCCCTGTACCACCAGGCCCAGGCCCTGATGTACCTGGGGCGGGTCGAGGAGGCGCTGGAGATCCTGAGCCGGCCCCTGAAGCTGCCCGCCTTTTTGAAGTGGCGGGCCCACACCCTGCGGGGCAAGGCCTACGAGCGCCTGGGCCGGGCGGTGGAGGCGGCCCAGGCCTACCGGGAGGCGGCCCGGCTGGCCCTGGGCATGGAGCGCTACTGGAATCTGATCGATGCTGCGGCCATGTTCGTGGAGGCGGGCCTGGGCCAGGAGGCGTTGGAGGTCCTGCGCGAGGCAGCCCAGGAGGTCCTCGAGGTAGAAGACCCCGAGGATGCGGCCACCCGCCACTACCTGGAGGCCAGGAGCCACCTGCTCCTGGGCAACCCCAGCCTGGCCCTGGAGGCCATTCAGCAGGCCTTGGAGAAGGAGCGGCAGGGGGCCGAGCCGGCCTATGGCACCCCTTTGGTGCACGGCCAGGCCCTGATGCAGCTAGGCCAGCCCCAGGAGGCCGTCGAGGCCTTTCGCGAGGCGGCGCGGCGGGCCGAGGGCGTGGACCGGAGCTACGCCCTGCACGAGCTGGCGGTGGCCTATCTGGAAGCGGGTGAGCTGGCCGAGGCTGAGGCTGCTTTGCGGGAGGTTCTGCGCGACCCGGAGTACGAGTACATGGGCGAGGCCTGCGGGGACCTGGCCGAGGTTTACTACCGCCAGGGGCGCTATGAGGAGGCTGAACAGGCTGCCCGGCAGGCCATTGAGCGGGGCAATGAGGGGGGTGGGCACCTGATTCTGGGCAACATCGCCTACGACCTGATGCACTTCGAGGAGGCCCTGGAGCACTACACGCGGGCCTGCGAGGCTTCTCCCGAGGGCAGTCGGGACTGGATCACCGCGCAGCAGATGGTGGTGGACACCCTGGCCCAGCTAGGCTTTCGCCGCCCCGACGAGATACTCTCCCGCAGCCAGGCGGTGCTGCCCTACATTCACCCCGCCGATGAGTGGTATCAAACCCTGCGCAGCTATGCCGAGCGGGCTCGAGGTCTGATGGGCAGCCGCACCCTCAACTAGGCGTCGGGGGGGCGCTGCGCCACAGCTATGGGCCCGGGTCTGTGTTATGGTAGGCCCTGGCATGGTCGAGCGGCTATACCTGGCCAAGCCCCGGGGCTTTTGCGCGGGGGTGGTGATGGCCATCGAGGCGGTGGAAAAGGCTGCCCAGGCGCTGCGGGCGGAGGGGGAGCTGGTGGTTTACCACGCCATCGTGCACAACGAGGTGGTGACCCGGCGCCTGGAAGAGCGGTATGGGGTGCACTTTGTGGAGGACCTGGCCGAGGTGGAGGCGCTGCGTAGGGCTGGTAGGCGGCTGGCGAACACGGTGGTTTTCTCGGCCCACGGCATTCCCCCCTGGTTGCGGCGCGAGGCAGCCGAGCGCGGTCTGCACCAGATCGACGCCACCTGCCCGCTGGTGACCAAGGTGCACAACGAGGCCAAGCGTTACGCCCGCGAGGGCTACTGGATCCTTCTGATAGGCGACTCTGCCGACCACCAGGAGATCAAGGGCACCCGCGGCGAGGCCCCCGACCGCACCATCCTGGTGGCGGTGCACACCCATGTGGGGCGCGACCCCCGCCTGGCCGACCCCCGTACGGTGGAGGTGCCCGACCCGGAAAGGGTGGTGGTGCTGACCCAGACCACCCTTTCGGTAGACGACACCCTAGCCACCATCGAGATTCTGAAGGCTCGTTTTCCCAGGCTGGTGGTGCCTAGCCGCAGCGACCTCTGCTACGCCACCAAGAACCGCCAGGACGCGGTCAAGCGGATAGCCCCTTATGTGGACCTCTTCTTGGTGCTGACCAGCGTGGCCTCTTCCAACGGCATGCGCCTTTTGGAACTGGCCCAGGGCCTGGTGGGCCGGGCCTACCGCATCAGCACCGCAGCGGACATCCGGCCCGAGTGGCTCCACGGGGTGCGCCGGGTGGGGGTTACCTCGGCGGCCTCTACCCCAGACGACCTGGTGCAGGAGGTGGTGGCCTACTTCCGGGAGCAGAACCCTGCCCTTGAGGTGGTTGAGGAAGGCGAGTGGGAGGATATTGAGTTCCGCGAGCCCAGGCGGATCTCGCCAGAGGAGTGGTGGGCCAGCCAGCGGTGAGATAGTGCAGCCTTTGATTGAGACACCCTGCTCACCGCCCCTGAAGTGGGCGGGCGGCAAGCGCTGGCTGGCCCCTCTTCTTCGGGAGCGCTTCTGGTCGAAGCACGCTCGGAGGCGGCTGGTAGAGCCCTTTGTGGGGGGCATGGCAGTAGCTCTGTCGCTGATGCCTGAAAGGGCCCTTTTGAACGATGTAAACCCCCATCTCATCAACTTCTACTGTCACCTGAAGCATGGCCTGAGGGTGGGGGGTGTCAGGTTCGAGAACAGCCGGGAGGTTTACCTGGCCAACCGGGCCCGCTTCAACGCTCTCATAAAAAACGGACAGGCCGACACGGCAGAGGCCGCTTTGCTTTTCTACTACCTGAACCGGACCTGCTACAATGGGCTTTGCCGTTTCAATCGGAAAGGTTTTTTCAACGTGCCCTTCGGGCGGTACAAAAGCATCACCTACCTCACCGACTTTGGGCCTTTCAGGCTCCTCCTCAAGGACTGGGAGTTCAGGGTAGGGGACTTCGCTTTGGTCGGGGTCGAGGTGGGGGATTTCGTCTACGCCGACCCGCCTTACGACGTGGAGTTCACTCAGTACAGCGCTGAGGACTTCACCTGGGAGGACCAGGTTCGCCTGGCCAGGTGGTTGGCTGCCCTGGATGTGCCGGTGGTGGCCTCCAACCAGGCTTCAGAGAGGATCCTCGACCTATATAGCGGGCTAGGATTTCAGATCGAAATCTTGCAAGCGCCCAGGCGAATCAGCTGCAACGGGGACCGCAGGCCCTCTCAGGAGATGCTTGCGTATAAAGGAGTGTAGATGCCCCCAAAGACCGGCTCAGGAAAGACCTTTGAAAACATCCTGGCGACCGCGCTGAAAACAAGTGGTTACGGATTCTGCCGCCAGGTGCGAGTTCCGGGAGCTCTGGCTGGTCGGCAGCACGTACTGGACTTTGTGGTCACCCAGCCGAAGCAGGTGTTGATTTCCGTGAAGTGGCAGGGCACCAGCGGTACGACGGAGGAGAAAATACCTTTTGAGGTCATTCGCTTATCGGACCTAATTCGTCGCGGAAACATCACTGCATTTTGTCAGAAGGATCAGATTACGCTTTCTGCGCAGAAGGCCTACATCGTTCTGGCGGGAAATGGATGGAGTCTGAAGGATTGGTACGTGAAAGGAGGATTGCACGAGTTCCTACCCGGCTGCAGCAACATTCGCATACTTGACTTCTACGATTTTATGAACATGGTCAACAGTAGGTCTATTTGAGCATGGTTAGAGCAACGAACAACCCATGGCTTCTGTCCGTGGCCCCCATGATGGACTGGACCGACCGGCATTTTCGCTACCTGGTGCGGCTTATTACCCAAAAGACGCGCCTTTACACCGAGATGGTGGTGGACCAGTCCATCCTGCTTGGCAATCGCAAAAGGCTGCTGGACTACAACCCTGAGGAACACCCGGTGGCCCTCCAGCTAGGGGGCTCGCTGCCGGAGCGGCTGGCCGAGGCGGCCAGAATTGGGGAGCAGTGGGGCTACGACGAGGTGAACCTGAACCTGGGCTGTCCTTCTGAGCGGGTGCAGGGGGGTGGGTTTGGAGCCTGCTTGATGCTCGAGCCCGAGCGGGTGGCCGAGTGCATGGCGGCCATGCGCCGGGCGGTGCGGATCCCGGTCACGGCCAAGCACCGGTTGGGGGTGGACGAGGTGGAGGACTACCGTTACCTGGCCCGCTTTGTCGAGCGGCTGGCTAAGGTGGGGGTGCAGGTCTTCATCGTGCATGCCCGAAAGGCTTATCTGCGAGGGCTATCGCCGGCGGAGAACCGCAGCGTGCCCCCGCTGCGCTACGAGTGGGTCTACCGGCTCAAGCAGGACTTCCCCCATCTGACCGTGGTGCTCAACGGGGGGGTGCGCACCCTGGACGAGGTGGAGGCCCACCTGGCGCATGTGGACGGGGTAATGCTGGGGCGGGCGGTGTATGAGGACCCCTTTGTGCTGGCCGAGGCCGATGCGCGCTTTTTTGGGCTCAGGCGCTCGGTAGACCGGGTGGGGGTGGCGCGGCAGATGATGGCGTATGCCCGGGCCCAGCTAGGGCAGGGGGTCTCTCTCTGGGCCGTCGCCCGCCACCTCTTGAACCTCTTCAAGGGCCAGCCGGGGGGCAGGCTCTGGCGGCGCTTCCTGTCTGAGCGGGCCTGCCGGCCCGGTGCGGGGGTGGAGGTGCTGGAGGAGGCTTTGGAGCAGGTGCTTACGCGGGCAGGTAGCGTCCGCCGCTGCTTTGGGCCAGCCCTTTGATCTCCAGCAAGGTCAGGAGGGCCAGGGTTTCGCTGGTGGAGAGGCCGGTGGCCTGGGAAACCTCCTCCGGTAGGGCCCCGTTGAGCTCAAGCAAGACCCGGTAGACCTGGGCCTCAGCCCCCTCCAGCCCGCCCTCCTGCTTCTTGGGGACCCGCACGCCCAGGAGGTTTAGCACATCCTCGGCCTGGAGCACCAGGTGGGCCCCGTCCTGGATCAGCCGGTTGGTGCCCACCGAGGCCGCATCCCCGGGCCGGCCCGGCACGGCCAGCACCTCGCGCCCCAGCTCGAGGGCGAACCGGGCGGTTATAAGGCTGCCGCTTTTTTCCGGCGCCTCTACCACCAGCACCGCCTGGGCCAGCGCGGCCACGATCCGGTTGCGCCGGGGGAAGAGCCCGGGCTGTGGGGGGGTGCCCAGGGGGAACTCCGAGAGCAGGGAGATTTGTTCGGCCAAGGGACGGTTTTGCGGTGGGTAGGGGCGGTCCAGGCCGCTGCCCAGCACCCCCAGGGTGTAGCCACCGCCCTCCAGGGCCCCCCGGTGGGCGGCGGTGTCAATTCCCAGGGCCAACCCTGAGAGGATGCTCACCCCGGCCTGCGCGAGCTCGCGGGCCACCCGCTGGGTCCAGGCCAGGGCCCAGGGGCTGGCCCGGCGGGTGCCCACGATGCTCAGCACGGGGCCGGAGGGGGGCAGTTCGCCCTTCAGGTAGAGCACCAGAGGCGGGCTTTCCAGATGGCGCAGCTCTTCTGGGTACGCGGCCTCCCACAGGCCAATAATCCGGAAGCCCATCTGCTGGGCCCTTTCGCGCTCCTGATCGGCCCGGCCTGCCCGCAGGGTTTGGTGGTAGGCCCGGGCCACCTCGAGCCCCAGGGTCTCGGCCAGGGCTTCGGGGCTCAAGTCGGTTTGGAGGGCCTGCAAGAAACGTTTGGGGCCGATTCCAGGGGTCAGAGCCAGGGCCAGGGGGTCGGGCATCGCCATAGGATAGCTCATAGGGGCCGTTCTATACTAAGGCGGTGAGGGACGAGCGCACCTACTCTGGTTTTGTGGCTTTGGTGGGCAAGCCCAACGTGGGCAAGTCCACCCTGCTCAATGTGATGCTGGGGGTCAAGGTGGCCCCCATCAGTCCCAAGCCCCAGACCACCCGCAAGCGGGTGCGCGGGGTGTACACCGAGGGCAACCGGCAGATCGTGTTCGTGGATACCCCCGGCTGGCACGAAGCCGCCGATGCCCTGAGCGAGTACATGCTGCGCCAGATCACCGAGGCCCTGGCCGAGGTGAACGCGGTGGTCTGGTTGGTGGACCTGCGCCACCCTCCCACCCCGGAGGACGGGTTGGTGGCCCGGGCGTTGCGCCCCCTCAAGGGGCAGGTGCCCATCCTATTGGTGGGGAACAAGGTGGACGCGGCCCGGTACCCCGAGGACGCGATGCGGGCCTACGCCGAGCTTCTGCCAGGGCTGGAGACCCGCATGATCTCGGCCCAGGAGGAGAGGGATGCCCGCGCGATTCGCGAGGAGCTCTTGGCCTTGCTGCCTGAGGGGCCCTTCTTCTACCCGGAGAACTACGCCAAGGGCGACCAGAGCGCCGAGGAGTGGGCGGCGGAAATCGTGCGCGAGGAAGCCATGAAGCGCCTCAAGGAGGAGCTGCCCTACACCATCGCCACCAAGACCGAGGAGATGAGCCCACGTGAGAACGGGGTGTTCTACATCCGGGTCATCATCTACGTGGAGCGGGAAAACCACAAGCCCATCCTGATCGGCGCAGGAGGGCGGATGCTCCGGGAGATTGGCGCTGCGGCCAGGAAGCAGCTCGAGGTCTTCCTGGCCCGCAAGGTCTACCTGGAGCTCGAGGTCAGGGTCTACCCCAACTGGCGCAAGGATCCCGAAGCGCTGCGGGAGCTGGGGTACGTGTGATGGAGCCGGGGCGAATCCTGCTTTTTATAGGGCTTTTTTTGGTTTTGCTGGGGCTCATCTGGCTCTACGCCCCAGGCCTGCTGAACTGGTTTGGCCGTCTGCCGGGGGACATCCGTATTGAGCGGGATGGATTTCGCTTTTACTTCCCCCTTACCTCCATGCTTTTGGTAAGCCTGTTGCTGAGCCTTTTTTTGCGCTGGTTCCGCTAATTGAGAGCGCATTCCTTGCTTCTTTGGGCTTTTAGGCTAGACTCTAACCCTTGGAGTTTTGCTCCTGGCGTACAAGGGGGGAGCCATTCTCGCCCACCCCGCGAGCGTGGAGGTATTCTATGGCGAACGGGGAAGTCACCAAGTTTCTCAAGCATAACTTCCGCCACTTCAACGCCGCTACCCTGGTCGAGGCGGCTGAGGCCTACCGGGCCCACCTGAATGGGGGCGGGGCGATGATGGTCACGCTGGCCGGGGCCATGAGCACCGCCGAGCTGGGCCTTTCCCTGGCCGAGATGATTCGGCAGGACAAGGTGCACGCCATCAGCACCACCGGGGCCAACCTGGAGGAGGACCTCTTCAACCTGGTGGCCCACCACCACTACGAGCGCATTCCCAACTGGCGCGAGCTCACCGCAGCGGACGAGGAGCGGCTGCTGAAGCGCCACCTCAACCGGGTGACCGACACCTGCATCCCCGAGATGGAGGCCATGCGGCGGTTGGAGGCCGCGCTTTTGGAGGAGTGGGAGGCAGCCGACCGGGCTGGGGAACGCTTTTTCCCCCACGAGTTCGTATACCGCATCATTCGGAAGGGGAAATTGGAGCCCTACTACCAGATCGACCCCAAGGATAGCTGGGTGGTGGCCGCTGCTGAGAAGAACCTGCCCATTGTGGTGCCTGGTTGGGAGGACTCCACCACCGGCAACATGTACGCCGGGCATTGCCTGAGCGGCCGCATCAGGAATGTGCACACCGTGCGCACCGGGATTGAGTACATGATGGAGCTGGCCTGCTGGTATGAGCGCACCAGCCGGGAACGCTCCATTGGTTTCTTCCAGATTGGGGGCGGTATTGCGGGCGACTTTCCCATCTGCGTGGTGCCCATGCTGCACCAGGACATGGGGCGCACGGATGTTCCGGTCTGGGGCTACTTCTGCCAGATCTCTGACTCCACCACCAGCTACGGTTCTTACTCCGGTGCGGTGCCGGGGGAGAAGATCACCTGGGGCAAGCTGGGGGTGGATACGCCCAAGTTCATGATTGAGTCGGACGCCTCCATTGTGGCGCCCCTGATCTTTGCCATCGTGCTGGGCTGGTAGGCCCTGCCTTGACAGGCCTGGGGGCGTGCGGTAAGGTGCTCTTGGGTAGGTTTCATTCAAAAAAAAGGTGGTTTGTTCAATGGAACAAAGTCCGCCCATCCCCACCCTTGAGCGCCCCCTCCACCTCCTTGGCCTTTTCAGCGAGGAGCGGCCCTACTGGACCCTGGCCGAGCTTGCGCGGGCGACGGGCTGGCCCAAGGCCACCTGCCTGCGCAGCCTGCGGGCGCTGGAGCGGCACGGCCTGGTGGTGCGGGAGAACGGACGCTACCGCCTGGGCTCGAGGTTCGTATACCTAGGTGCCCTGGTCAAAACGGCCTACCCGGCTCGGTGGGTGGCGCTGCCCTGGATGCAGGCCCTCCGCGATAAGACCGGCCAGTCGGTGCAGTGGGTGGTGCGCGAGGGGGAGGAGGGGGTGTACCTGGAGGTGGTGGAGGCCAAGGCGCGGGTGCGCCTCTACATCGCCCCCGGTCGGCGGGCCCCGCTTTATGCGGGGGCCTCCACCCGGCTGTTGCTGGCCTTTGCTCCCGAGGCCCTTCAGGCCCGCGTCCTCGAAGGGGAGCGCCGGCGCTACACCCCAGCCACCCCGGTGGAGCGGGCCCGGCTTTGGGCTTTGCTCGAGGAGACCCGGCGGACGGGCTTCGCCGCCAGCTTTGGCGAGCTCGAGCCCCACTCCGCTGAGCTGGCCGCCCCTGTGCGGGGCCCCGAGGGCGAGGTGCTGGCGGCCTTGAGCCTGGCCGGGGCCGAGGCTGCGTACCGGGAGGGGCGCAATCTTCGGGCCTATCTGGAGGCCCTGAACCAGGCGGCCCAGGAGGTCTCCAACCACCTCGGGTTCACCGGTCCTTGGCCGGCCGACCCGGAGGGTTTTTTGGCGTCGCTGATGGCTGCCAAGCCATAAGGAGGGAAGTATGCGGAGTTGGATAGCTTTTGTCCTGAGCCTGGCCCTAAGCCTAGCCGTGGCCCAGAGCCAGACCTGGACCATGGCCACCCCCTACCCCGACGGCAACTTCCACACCATCAACATCCGGGAGTTCGCCCGGGAGGTCGAGGCCGCCACCCAGGGGCGGGTGGTGATCCGGGTAAACAGCGGGGCCTCCTTGCTGCCCCACCCCCAGATCCTGCCCGCGGTGCGCAACGGCCAGATCCAGCTAGGTGAGGTGCTGATCTCGCTTCTGGCCAACGAGAACCCCATCTTCGCCCTGGACTCGATTCCCTTCCTGGTCTCCAGCTACGAGGACGCCCAGCGGCTCTACCGGGTCTCCAAGGGCGAGATTGAGAACTGGCTCGCCCGGCGCGGGATGGTGCTCCTGTTCTCGGTGCCCTGGCCCGGGCAGGGGCTCTACACCAAGAAACCCATCAACAGCGCAGCCGACCTTAGGGGCCTCCGCTTCCGCGCCTTCAACCCGGCCACCGCCCGCATCGCCGAGCTGACCGGGATGATTCCCACCCAGGTAGAGGCCGCCGACATTCCCCAGGCCTTCGCCACCGGCATCGTGGAGGCCATGATCACCTCCCCCTCCACCGGGGTGGACAGCCAGGCCTGGGACTTCGCCCGTTTCTTCTACGACCTCAGGGCCTGGATTCCCAAGAACATGGTCGTGGTCAATCGCCGGGCCCTCGAAAGCCTGAGCCCCGCCGACCGCGAGGCCCTGCTGGCCGCGGCCCGGCGGGCCGAGCAGCGGGGCTGGGAGGCCAGCCAGCGCGAGGCCTCTAGCAAGACCGCCATCCTGGCCCAGCGGGGCATGCAGGTGCTGCAGCCGAGCCCCCAGCTGGTGGCCGACCTCAGGAAGGTGGGCGAGACCATGGTCAACGAGTGGCTCCGGCGGGCGGGGGCTACCGGGGTCAACATCTACCGGGCCTACTTAGGCAGGTAGGCCGAAGGCCCCCTGGGAGGGTGCAGGCGCCCTCACCGGGGGGCCTTGCGAGGGAGTATGCGAGGCTTTCTGGACGGGCTGTACCGCCTCTCGGGGGTTTTAGCGGCGCTTTTGGTGGTCTTCATATTCGCGGTGACCCTGGCCCAGATTGTGGGGCGGTTTTTGGGGCTGGTGGTTCCCTCAGCCAATGAACTGGCGGGTTTTGCCATGGCAGGGGCGGTCTTTCTAGCCCTGGCCTCCACCCTGCGCGCTGGGGGGCATATCCGGGTGGCGGTGCTCCTCCGGCGGCTTTCGGGCAGAGCCCGGCGGTGGGTAGAGCTTGCCGTGGGGGGCTTCTCGCTCCTGGTCTCGGCCTACGCGGCCGCTCAGCTTTGGCGGCAGGTGTGGAACTCCTATGTTTTCGGCGACCTGGCCCCGGGGCTTTTGCCCCTGCCCCTATGGCTGCCCCAAAGCCTCCTGGCCCTGGGGCTTTCCGTCTTCACCATAGCCCTGGCGGACACCCTGGCGGCCCTGCTGCGGGGCGAGTGGCCTGCCTACCTCTCCGAGGGCCAGGGGCAGGAGTAGGCCATGGAGCTAACCCAGGTTGCGCTTTTCTTGCTGCTCCTCCTCATCCTGTTCCTGGGCAGTGGGGTGTGGATTGCCCTCGCGCTCTTGGGGGTAGGGTGGGTGGGGCTCCAGTTCTTCGCCAACACCGAGCCCGGTGCCGGCGTGGCCAGCAGCCTGTGGAGCGCGGTCTCGAGCTGGTCCTTGGCCGCGCTGCCCATGTTCATCTGGATGGGGGAGATCCTCTACCGCACCCGCCTGGCCGCCGACCTCTTCGAGGGGCTTGCGCCCTGGCTTGGGCGCATTCCTGGTCGCTTGCTGCACGTCAACGTGCTGGCCTCGGGCCTCTTTGCCGCGGTCATCGGCTCCTCGGCGGCCACCACCGCCACCGTGGGCAAGATCGCCCTGCCCGAGCTGCTGAGGCGGGGCTACCCCGAGCGGTTGGTGCTGGGCTCGCTGGCCGGCTCGGGTACCCTGGGCCTTCTGATTCCCCCTTCGGTGATGATGATCGTCTACGGGGTGGCGGCCGAGGTTTCGGTGGCCCGGCTTTTCATCGCCGGGCTTTTGCCGGGGCTTCTGGTTTTGCTCCTCTTCATGGCCTGGATATTCATCTCTGGTCTGCTCCATGCGCGCAGGATGCCTCCGCCCGACCCGCCCTTGCCGCTGGGCGAGCGCCTGCGCAGGACGCTGAAGATTCTGCCTCTGGTTTTGCTGATGTCTGCTGTGATTGGCTCCATCTACGCTGGGGTGGCCACCCCTACCGAGGCGGCCAGCCTGGGGGTTTTGGGGGCGCTCCTGATTGCCTGGTGGAGCCGCAGCCTGAGCTGGAGCAGCTTCTGGGAGAGCCTCACCGGAGCGGTGCGTACCAGCAGCATGATTGGCTTCATTCTGGCCGGGGCGGCGGTGCTGAGCATGGCTATGGGCTTCACCGGCATTCCGGCGGCCTTGGCGGCCTGGGTGGGGGAGCTGGGGCTTTCCAAGTACGCCTTCTTGGCGGTGCTTATGGTGGTTTTTTTGGTGCTGGGGGCTTTTTTGGACGGGATTTCCATTATCGTGCTCACCACCTCGGTCATCCTGCCCCTGGCCAAGGCCATGGGGATTGACCTACTCTGGTTCGGCATCTTCTTGATAATTGCGGTGGAGCTGGCCCAGATTACCCCCCCGGTGGGCTTCAACCTCTTTGTGCTGCAGGGGCTTTCGGGGCGGGACATCTTCGCCATCGCCCGCTCGGCCCTGCCCTTTTTGTTCCTGCTGCTTTTGGCGGCTTTTCTCATAACCCTCTTCCCCGAGATTGCAACCTGGTTGCCGCGGACCATGACCCGAGGTTAGAAAGGAGGCGGTGTGCGGATAGACCTGAACGCCGACGCGGGGGAGTCCTTTGGCCCCTGGCGGCTAGGACAGGATGAGGAGCTCTTCCCCTTGCTGAGTTCGGTCAACGTGGCCTGCGGCTTTCATGCGGGCGACCCCCTGACCATAAGGCGCACCCTCGAGCTGGCCCGAAAAGCCGGCATTGCGGTGGGGGCTCACCCCGGTTTTCCCGACCGGGTGGGGTTTGGCCGGCGGGAGCTTTCGGCCAGCCCGGAGGAGGTCTACGCCGATGTGCTCTACCAGATAGGGGCGCTTTCGGGCTTTCTGCGCGCGGCCGGGATGGCCCTGCACCACGTGAAGCCCCACGGGGCCCTCTACAACCGGGCCACCCGCGATGCGCCCACCGCTTTGGCCATCGCCCAGGCGGTGAAGGACTTCGATCCGGCCCTGCCGCTGGTGGTGCTGCCCAACACCCCTCTGGAGGCTGAGGCCCGGCGGATTGGCCTCAGGACCGTGGCCGAGGCCTTTCCCGAGCGGGGCTATACCAAAGACGGCCGCCTGGCCCCGCGGGGTACCCCAGGGGCCTGGATTCACGACCCGGAGATGGCCGCCCGCCGGGCGGTGGCTATGGTGCTGGAGGGCTGGGTGGAGGCGGTGGACGGGGGGAGGGTGGCGGTGCAGGCCGAGACCCTCTGCATCCACGGCGACAATCCAGCGGCAGTGGCCATCGCGCGGGCGGTGCGGGAGGCCCTTTTGCGCGAGGGGGTGGAAATCCAGGCCTACTAGATGACCCTCACCGGTTTCTACCTGCCTTTTGCCAGCCGGCTCGACCCGGAAGCCAGCGCCCGGATGCAGGCTCTGGTGCGGGCGCTATTGTGCCATCCCCTGCCTGGGGTGACCGATTTGGTGCCGGGTTATGTGAATCTCTACGTGGAGTTCGACGCAGAACAAACGAGCGAGGGGCGGGTGCGGCGCTGGGTGGAGCAGCACCTGGAGAGGTTGCCCGAGGCTGCTTCAGGGCGGTGTGTGGAGATACCGGTGCGCTACGATGGGCCCGATCTGGCCTGGGTGGCCGGGGCCACTGGGCTTTCTGCGGAGGAGGTGGTTCGGCTCCACAGCCGGCCCCTCTACTGGGTCTTCGCCACCGGCTTCACCCCCGGGTTTCCCTTTTTGGGGCCGCTGCCCGAGGCCCTGCGGCTGCCCCGCCGCAGCACCCCGCGCCCGCAGGTCCCAGCCCACGCGGTAGCCATAGCAGGGGACCAGACCGGCATCTACCCCCTGCCCTCGCCTGGGGGCTGGCATCTTCTGGGGACGGCGCTGGTGCAGGTATACGACCCCCACCGGTCCGAGCCCTTTTACCTGCAAGCGGGCGACCGGGTGCGTTTCGTGCCGGCCTGGGGCCCCACCCCACCCTTGCCAGAGCCTTTAGAGCTGCTGCCGCCGGAGCCGCTGTACCCGGTGCTGCGGGTGGAGGAGCCGGGTCTGCTGGACTTGGTGGTGGACGGGGGGCGGCGGCTCGCCGGGCACCTGGGCCTGGCGGCAGGGGGGCCGCTGGATGCGCGCTCGGCCCGGCTGGCCAACGCCCTGGTGGGCAACCCACCCGGGACTCCGCTGCTGGAGTTCACCCTGAAGGGGCCGGTTTTGCGGGCCTTAGCACCGGCGGTGGTGGCCTTTGCCGGCTACGGGATGAGGCCCTTGCGAAACGGTGAGCCCCTGCCCGCAGGCCAGAGCTTTGCCCTTGGTAGGGGGGATGTGCTTCGCTTCCAGAGCCTGGCCCAGGGGGCCCGGGGCTACCTGGCCCTGGCTGGGGGGCTCGAGAGCCGGCGCTTTTACGGTAGCGCCAGCGCGGATGTGCGGGGTCGGGTGGGCCGTCCCCTGCGGGCGGGGGACGTGCTGGGGGTGGCCTCGCCCCGGGCGGTGCGGCCCGGCTTTGCCCACGCTCTGCCCGAGCTAGCCCCGGCGGTGGTGCGGCTTTTGCCAGGGCCCCAGCACACGCCGGAAGCCCTGGAGGCCCTCACCTCGGCCCCCTATACCCTAACCGCGGGCGACCGTATGGGGCTGCGGCTCGAGGGGCCCCGGGTGCCCGGCGGGGAGCTTATCAGCGAGGCCACCCCCCTGGGGGCCATCCAGATCACGCCCCAGGGCCAGCCCCTGGTCCTCCTCCACGACCGGGGCCGGATGGGGGGGTATGCCAAGCCGGCCCTGGTGCACCCCGCCGACCTCTTCCGGCTAGGCCAGCTCCGGCCGGGGGAGGAGGTGCGCTTCGTTGCTTTCACATAAGTAATCGGAAACTCGGTGTAGTTTACATCCAGTGCCGAACCTGGCAGAATACACACCAACTTGCGAGGGGAGGTTCTGGTGGATACCGGGGTTCGGCGGTACCTGCGCAGCCAGTTCCACATCAACGGCCCGCTTTCGCCGGGGCACTTCGAAAAGGAGCTGGCGCGGCGAATTGGCAGTCCGGCCAGGCGAAGACCTATCGTGAGCGCCTGGCAGGCCTACCTGAAGGCCCAGGGGGGCGACCTGGAGGCGGTGCGAAGTTTCTACACCGAGCTCCTGCAGCACCCACGGGAGCGCCTGGAGGGGTTGGTCTACGCCATGCACCTCCCCTTCATGGAGTTCTACCTGGAGGCCCTGCCCGGCCATCTGCCCAAAGAGGGCCGGGTGCTGGAGGTGGGGGCCTTCACCGGGGGCCTGGTCAAGCTGCTGCAGGAGGCCCGGCCCGAGCTGGAGTGGCATGCCCTGGAGGGGGTGGGCGAGGCAGTGGCCCTGGGCCAGGTGCGCACCGGGGAGGCCGTGCGCTGGCACGAGGGCTGGTTCCCCTACCAGACGGGGCTGCCTCCCATGGACGCGGTGCTCCTGCTATCCTGCCTGCCCGAGGGCTATTTGGGCGATATACCGCCCAGCCTGAGCGAGCCCGACTACCTGCGCCACTTCGACTTCGCGCGGCGGCTTAGGGGCCTGGAAGGGTTGTTGAAGCCGGGGGGGCTCCTTTTTTACGGCCACGGCCCCTTCCTGGGTAAAAATCCCCAGGCCTTCCAGCGGGCCCTGCTGGCCCTGGGCTTTGAAGGGGTGGAGCAGGTGGGCGATGGGGACTATGTGCTTATCGTGGCGCGGATGCCCCTGGCGCTTCAGCCCGAGGTTGCCGAGCCTGCTCCGCTCGTCCTGGAGCCCGCCCCAGCCAGCCCCTCGCTGCGGGTGGAGGAGGTCTGGGCCTGGCTGGAAGCAGGGGACTACGCCGAGGTGCTGGCCCGGGTGCCCCCTGAGGCGGTGGGGGAGCTGGCCTACCTGCGGGGGCGGGCTCTGCTGGCCCTCTCGCGCTACGCCGAGGCTGATGCGGCCCTGGCCCGGGCGGGCCGGCCCGAGGCCGAAGATCTGCGGGCTTTGTGCTGGGCTGAGCTGGAGGACTACCGCCGCGCTCTGCCGCGGCTGGAGGCCCTGGCCAGCCGGGGGGGACGGTACAAGCTGGCCCTGGGCAAGGTGTACCTGGGCCTGGGCCGGCTGTCCGATGCCCTCCGCCAGCTCTACGAGTGCGGCCTGCCCGAGGCCCAGCTCTACTTGAAGGCTGCCCTGGAGCGCACCGAGGAGCGGGTGCTGCGCCTTTGCCGCGAGGGGGAGTGGAGCGAGGTGAGCCGGCGGGTGGAGTTCGTGGAGGACCTCTCGCCCGAACTCCTGACCCGGGGGCTTTTGCGCATCGGCCTGCAGGCCGCCTTGCAGCAGGGGCTGTGGGGCCGGGCGGCCCGCTATGCCCAGCGGCTATATGTGCTAGGCGAGTCCCACGGGGCGTTGGGGCTGGCCCTGGCAGGCCTCAAGGTGCGGGGCCCCGAGGCTTTGGACCGGGTGCCGCTGGACGACTTGAAGGAGGTCGAGCCCTACCTGACCGACGCGGTGGCCCGGGCCGAGGATGCCACCGCCCTGCTGGCGTTGGGCATGCTGCGCCACCGCGAGGGGCGGCACGAGGAGGCGGTGCGCTACCTCGAGCGGGCGGCGCGGGCCTCCCGGGGGGAGCCGGCCGGGCTGGCCTACCACCTGCTGGCCCAGTCCAAGCGGGCCCTGGGCTACCCGGTGCTGGAGGTGCTGGGCGACCATAAGCGGGCCCACGCCCACCGGGCCTACGCGGTGCCCCAGCTTTTCGAGCTGGCCCAGGAGGCCCTGGAGGCCGGTGAGCCGGTGCTGGCCCGGGAGTTCCTGGGCCGGGTGCGCGAGGCGGGGCTCAGCCACTTCAGCGACATCGAGCCGGTGCTGAAGCTGGTGGAGGCCTTGGAGGGCCCCTGGGAGGCCTTTCGCATGCTGGCCCAGAGCCTGGAGGAGACCAGCGAGCCTCCTTTGGAGCACCTCGAGCTGGCCTACCGCCTCTCGCGTAGCTTCTCGCAAAGCCAGGAGGCCGAGACGGTGCGGGGGCGGTATCTGGCCGCGCTCTACAACGCCGGACAGGCCCTGGGGGCCGAGGGGCTCCTGCTTGCGGAGCTGGCCCGCAACCCCGAGGCCCTGGAGGTGCTCTACGACCTGGCCGAGCATTACGAGCGCACCGGGGCCTACCAGAAGGCCATCGAGACCTGGCGCAAGGCCCTGGAGATCGCCTACTACTGGGAGAAGGACCTCGAGCTCTCGCGGGAGATTCTGCGCAACCTGCTTTTCCTGAACCCCACCGACCCCGAGCTCCAGCTTTATCTGGAGGAGCTGAAGGCCACCTCGCGGGCCCTGGCCCAGCTCGAGGGCACCCCCGATGCCTTTGCCGGCGCCACCCCCGAGGGCCTGCTGCGCGAGGGGCTGCCGCGCTTTCACGGGGAGTACCTGATTGTGGTGGGGGGGCACACCCAGCTCAAAAGCCGCATCAGCCCCTTCCTCAAGGCCCAGGGCCTGGAGCTCGACTGGTTCGACTCCGACAGCTATACCGCCGGGCGGGAGGTTTTGCGGCGTATCCACAGCCGCTTGGAGCGGGCCCATGGCCTCATGATCATCAGCAGCTACGTGGGGCACGACCTATCTGAGCCGGTGCGCCTGGAGGCGGAGAACCTGGGGGTGCCGGTCTACATCACCCCAGGCCGGGCCCGGGGGGTCACCGGCTTCCTGCGGGCCCTGGCCGAGTTCGCTCCGCAGATCTACCGCCAGGCCCTCAAGGGTTGAGGGCCGCGAGGTAGGCCTCGGCCTGGCGCAGGGCCCCCTCCAGGTGGGGCCGGCCCTCGGGGTAGTAAAGCGCCCGGCTGGCCGCGTTCAGAAGGCCGGGCCCCCGCAGGGCCGACCCGCCCTGGGCCCCCAGCCCAGGCAGGAGGAGGAGGCTGCGCGGCATCCGCCGGCGCACCTCGTGCACCCCTTCGGGGTAGGTGGCCCCCACCACCGCCGCCACGCGCGACCAGTCGCCCACCCGCTGCTGCTCGGCTTCCTGGGCCAGGTAATCCGCCACGGCCTGGTAGAGGGCGCCCCCCCGGGCCAGGGGCAGGTCCTGGAAAAGCCCGGAGCCGGGGTTGGAGGTCTTGACCAGCACAAAGACCGCCCCCCCGCTTCGCTGGGCGGCTTGGAAAAAGGGTTCCAGGGCATCGCTTCCCAGATAAGGGTTTGCCGTCAGGGCCGAGCCGGGGTAGGCCTCGAGGTAGGCCCTGGCGTAGGCCTCGGCGGTGGGGCCGATGTCACCCCGTTTGGCATCTACAATCACCGGCAAGGAGAGCACCCGGGCCGCGACGATCAGCTCGTGCATCAGGGCGAAGCCGGCTGGACCCAGGGCCTCGAAGAAGGCGGCCTGAAACTTGACCGCGCAGAGCCTGCCGGCCAGGGCCTCCATGAGCTCCAGTGTGTAGCGGCGGATATGGGCCAGCGGCTCCTTGCCGTGCAGCTCGGGCCGGGGGTCCACCCCCAGCACCAGGGGGGGGCGTTGCAGCACTTCCTCCACGAACTCCATCCCCCCAAGCCTACCCTCTGTCAGCAGGGGTTCAAAGCCGGGATTGAGCCGGTCTGACCGTTCCTTCCAAGAATGACGCTGGAGGTGCGTATGAGAAACCCTCTTTGGGCGTTTCTGGCGCTTTCGCTGGGCCTGGCCCAGGCTCCCCGGGTGGAGCTGGTGGGCTACGCGGTGCTTCCTGCCGACACCTTTGCCGAGGGGCCGGCCAGCGGGGCCTACCGCGAGACGCCGGGCTTCCGCGCGGCTCGGGCCCCCTTCAGCGGCCAGCCGGTCCAGGGCTTCAGCGCCATCCAGTTTGGCCCCCAGCCGGGGAGCTACTGGGTGCTCTCGGACAACGGCTTCGGCTCCAAGGCCAACAGCCCCGACTACCTCCTCAGGCTCTACCTGGTTACCCCCCAGCCCCGCACCGCCCAGGGTGGGCCGGGCACGGTGCGGGTGGAGCGCTTCATCCAGCTCCGCGACCCCAACCGGCTGGTGCCCTTTCCCATCCTGAACGAGAACACCCCCGACCGGCTCCTCACCGGCTACGACTTCGACCCCGAGTCGTTCGTCTTCGCCGCCGACGGCACCCTGTGGGTGGGCGACGAGTTCGGCCCCTACCTGCTGCACTTCGACGCCAACGGGGTGCTGCTGGACCCCCCCTTCGCCACCCCGGACTTCGGCGCGGGCAAGGACCCCAGCAGGGACTTCGTGCGGGCGCCCCAGAACCCCGCCCTGCTTTTGAACCCGGTGGCCCCCGGCCAGCCCAGCCCGGCCAACCTGGCCACCTCCCGCGGCTTCGAGGGCATGACCACCAACCCAGCCCGCAACAAGATCTACGCCCTGCTCGAGGGCACCGTGGTGGGCGACCCGCCGGGCACCCTGCGCCTGATGGAGTTCGACCCCCAGGCCAAGCGCTGGGTGGGCCTGGTGGGCCGCTATTTGCTCGACGACCCGGCCCACGCCATCGGGGAGATTGCGGTGGTCAACGAGAACGAGTACCTGGTGATCGAGCGGGATAACCGCCAGGGGGCCGAGGCCCGGGTGAAGCGCATCTACAAAATCGACCTCACCCGCCGCGATGCCAACGGGGTCTTCGCCAAGGAGCTGGTGGTGGACCTGCTGAACATCGCCGACCCCAGGGGCCTGGCCCCCAGCACCCAGGGCGGGGTCTTCCGCTTCCCCTACCTCACCATCGAGGCCGTGCTGGTGCTCGACCCCACCACCCTCCTGGTGACCAACGACAACAACTACCCCGCCACCGGCGGGCGCGGGGCGGAGGTGAAGGACGCCAACGAGTTCATCTGGCTGCGCCTGCCCACTCCGCTGCGCCTGGCCCCTGGGGTGGGCCAGACCCGCTAGATTGTGTTGCTGTGCTAGCCGGGGGCTCTGACCCCCGGCGCTTTCGTAGAATGGAGCGGATGAAGACCTGCGACTACCTGGTGATTGGGGCGGGCATCGTGGGCCTTACGATTGCCCTGGAGCTGAAAAAACGCGACCCGAGCGCCCGCGTGGTGGTGCTGGAAAAGGAAAAAGAGCTGGCCCAGCACGGCTCGGGGCGCAACTCGGGGGTGCTGCACGCTGGGTTTTACTACACCGCCGACTCGCTCAAGGCCCGCTTTACCCGCGAGGGCAACGCCCGCTGGAAAGCGTTCTTGGAGGCGCGGGGCCTCAGGATCAACCGCTGCGGCAAGCTGGTGGTGGCCAAAAACGAACAGGAAGTGGAGGGGCTGCGCGAGCTCAAGCGCCGGGGCGATCTGAACGGGGTCGAGACCTA
The DNA here is from genome assembly GCF_003351145.1 of Meiothermus sp. QL-1. Classification (NCBI taxonomy): domain Bacteria; kingdom Thermotogati; phylum Deinococcota; class Deinococci; order Thermales; family Thermaceae; genus Meiothermus; species Meiothermus sp. QL-1. The sequence continues at coordinate 84,302 of NZ_QQSV01000003.1, forward strand.
TCTGATTTCCCTCGAGGAGGCCAGGAGAATCGAGCCCAGGGTCAAAACCACTGGGCTGGCCCTGTGGTCGCCCAACACCGCCACCGTAGACCCCAAGGAGTGCATGGCGGCCGTCGCAGCGGAGTGCCAGGCCCAGGGGATTGAAATTCGTTTGGGCAGCCCCTACCAGGGGCGGCGGGGCACCGATATCATCACCCCGCAGGAGGTTTACAGTGCGGGCTTCGTGGTCAACGCGGCAGGCCTTCACGCCGACAGGGTGGCCCACGACTTCGGCCTGGGCCTCCGCTACCGCATCCTGCCCTTCAAGGGGCTCTACCTCTACGGCAGCGAGCCCCCAGGTTCCCTCCGCACCAACATCTACCCGGTGCCCGATCTGCGCAATACCTTCTTGGGGGTGCACTTCACGGTCACGGTGGACGGCCAGGTCAAGATTGGCCCCACCGCCATCCCGGCCTTCTGGCGCGAGAACTACCAGGGTTTCCAGGGTTTCGACCCCAAAGAGGCCCTATCCATCCTGCGGGATGAGGCCATCCTCTTCCTCCGCAACGACTTCAACTTCCGCAGCCTGGCGCTGGAGGAGATAAAGAAATACTCCCGGGCCTACCTGGTGGCCCAGGCCTCGGCCCTGCTGGAGGGGGTGCGGCCCGAAAACTTCCGCACCTGGGGCCGCCCGGGCATCCGGGCCCAGCTTTTCGACCACCAGGCGAAGAAGCTGGTCATGGACTTCACCCTGGAGGGCAATGCCGAAGGGCTTCACGTGCTCAACGCCATCTCCCCGGCCTGGACCGCGGCCATGCCCTTTGCCGAGTATGTGGTGGACCGGATTCAGGAGCTGCACCGCGGCAAGGAGCTGGCCGCTTCTTAGGTATAGGAGCCGTTATGTCCTTGCATCCGCTGGCTGGTAAACCCGCTCCCCAGAGTTTGCTCGTCAACATCCCCCGCCTGATAAGCAGCTACTATGTTCTGCAGCCCGACCCGACCGACCCCTTGCAACAGGTGGCCTTTGGCACCAGCGGGCACCGGGGGAGCTCGTTCTCGGCCACCTTCAACGAGGCCCACATCCTGGCCATCGCCCAGGCGGTGGCCGAGTACCGTCGAAGCCGGGGCATCACCGGGCCCCTCTTTTTGGGCATGGACACCCACGCCCTCTCCGAGCCGGCCTGGGTAAGCGCGGTGGAGGTGCTGGCGGCCAACGGGGTGGAGCTGCGGGTGCACCCAGCGCGGGGCTACACCCCCACCCCGCTGGTCTCCCACGCCATCCTGGAGTACAACCGGGGCCGTACCGAGGGCCTGGCCGACGGCATCGTGATCACCCCCAGCCACAACCCCCCCCAGGACGGCGGCTTCAAGTACAACCCCTCCCACGGGGGGCCGGCCGAGACCGCGGTCACCCAGGCCATTCAGGAGCGGGCGAACCGCATCCTGGCCGGGGGGCTGGGCGAGGTCAAGCGCTGGCCGCTCAGGAAGGCCCTGCAGGCGGTGCAGGCCTTCGACTTCGTGGCCCCCTATGTGGCCCAGCTCGGCCAGGTGGTGGATATGGAGGCCATCCGGGCCTCGGGGGTGCGGATGGGGGTGGACCCCTTGGGGGGTTCTTCCCTGGAGGTCTGGCAGCGCATCGCCGAGCACTACGCCCTGGACCTGAAGGTGGTGAACGAGCGCCTCGACCCCAGCTTCGCCTTCATGAGCCTGGATAAGGATGGCAAGATCCGCATGGACTGCTCCTCCCCCTACGCCATGGCCTCGCTTCTGGCCCTGAGGGATGGTTTCGAGGTGGCGGTGGGCAACGACCCCGACGCCGACCGGCACGGCATTGTGACCCCCGAAGGGCTGATGAACCCCAACCACTACCTGGCGGTCGCTGTGGACTACCTCTACCAGCACCGCCCGGGCTGGCGGCCGGGACTGGGGGTGGGCAAGACCCTGGTGAGCAGCAGCCTGATCGACCGGGTGGCCAGGGCGTTGGGCCGGCCCCTTTTCGAGGTGCCGGTGGGCTTTAAGTACTTCGTGGAGGGGCTTTTGGGCGGGAGGATAGGCTTTGGCGGCGAGGAGAGCGCTGGGGCCTCCTTTTTGCGCATGGACGGCACGGCCTGGAGCACCGATAAGGACGGCATCATCCTGGGGCTTCTGGCGGCGGAGATGCTGGCCAAAACCGGGAAGTCGCCCAGCCAGCGCTACAAGGAGCTGGAGGAGCGGTTTGGCGTTTCGGCCTACACCCGCATTGATGCCGAGGCCACCCCGGCGCAGAAGCGGGTGCTGGCCGGGCTTTCGCCCGAGATGGTGGCGGCCACCGAGCTGGCAGGGGAGCCTATTTTGGCCAAGCTTACCCGCGCCCCGGGCAACGGCGAGCCCATAGGGGGTCTTAAGGTGGTCACCGAGAACGCCTGGTTTGCTGCCCGGCCCTCCGGGACCGAGGACGTCTACAAGATTTACGCCGAGAGCTTCCTAGGCCCAGCGCACCTCGAGCGGGTGGTGGCGGAGGCTAGGGAGCTGGTGGCAGCGGTCTTCCGCGCGGCTGGGGTCTAGTAGATGCCCAGCCGGGCCAAAAGGGCCAGCCAGGCTTCGCGCTGGCGGTATGCGGCCTTGAACTCGCCCTGGACCGCGTAGCCGGTGGCCCTGAGGCCCAGGTGCTCGGCCAGGATGAGCGCCCGGGGTAGGTGGGGCTCGTCGGTGACCAGGATGAGGCGGGACTGGCCCACCACCGGGGCGATGTTGGCCAGGTTCTCCCAGGTGCGGCGGCTTTTTTGCTCGCAGTAGAGGGCCGAGCGGGGCACCCCCCGGGCCTCCAGGTAGCGGCAGCCCACCTCCCCCTCGCTGTAGCGGTCGCCGGGGCGGCTTCCCCCGGTTACGGCGATGCGGGGGGCGTAGCCCTGGCGGTAGAGCCTGAGGGCGGCCTCGAGCCGGTTGCGCAGGATGGCCGAAGGCGCCCCGTTGTACTGGGCAGCCCCCAGCACCACGATCCAGTCGGCCTTTTGGGGGCTCGAGGCGGCCTGGGGGGCCAGCCCCAAGACCACCCCTACGGTCACAGCAAGCAACACCCAGCGCATCCCGACCCTCCCCGGCAATTCTCCTATATTCAGCGCCGTGCGCATAGGGGCCCGTTCGTGCTATACTGGACTCAGGTTGAGCGTCAAGGGCCCGCTTTACCCCATGCTGGCAGGAGGGGGAGCGGGCTTTTCGCTTCAGCTTGGGTGATTCGTGGAGAGAATCTTCGGACGCACCAACGGTCTCAAACCCAGCGAGAAAAAGCGCCTGGTCAACCTGTACAACCGCCGCGTACCCCCCAACCGTCTCCTGACCGCCGAGCTGGCCCGCACCCTGGCAGCCCTTTCGGCCGAGCTGGGCAAGCCCATCGCCCTGCTCCTGGACCGGGGGGGGCGGGTGCTGCGGGTGGCGGTGGGGGATGCGCGGGAGCTGCCGGTGCCCGAGTCGGCCTTGGTGGAGACCCGCCTTTCGGGCTACCGTCTGCTCCACACCCACCTGGGGGCGGGGGGGCTCTCGCGCCCCGACCTTTCGGTGCTCTTCCTGCATCGGCTGGACGTCATCGCTGCGCTGGATGTGGTCCAGGGCCAGCCGGGCCCGCTGCACCTGGCCCTGCTCTCGCCGCCCAAGGCCATCGAGGAGGACTGGCAAATCCTGCCCTCCAGGCCCTACCACGAGTACCTGGACTGGGACCTGGGGGCGGCGGTAGCGGCCTTGGAGGAGGAGCTTTCGCGCCAGGCCCGGATTCTGGACTTACGTGATGGGGCAGGGGAGCGGGCGGTGCTGGTGGGTATCGACCGGGGCGAGGGGGTGCAGGCCGAGATGGACCTGGCCGAGCTGGTGGAGCTGGCCCGCACCGCGGGGGCGGTGGTGGCCCACAAGGAGCTGGTCTACCGGCCCAGCCTCGACCCCCGGTATGCGGTGGGCCGGGGGAAGGTGGACGAGCTGGTCTCCCAGGCCTACCACCAGAACGCCGGCACCCTTATCTTTGGCATCGAGCTGAGCCCTGCCCAGGCCCGCGAGCTGGAGGCGGTGACCGGCCTCAAGGTGCTCGACCGCACCCAGCTCATCCTGGATATCTTCGCCCAGCACGCCCGCACCCCGGAGGCCAAGGTGCAGGTGGAGCTGGCCCAGCTCAAGTACCTGCTGCCCCGGCTGGTGGGGCAGGGGCGGGCCCTGTCGCGGCTGGGGGGTGGAATCGGCACCCGGGGGCCGGGGGAGACCAAGCTCGAGCTGGACCGGCGCCGCCTGCAGGACCGCATCGCTGAGCTGTCCCGCAAGCTGAAGGAAATCTCTTTGCGCCGGCAGGAGGCCCGCCGCCAGCGCGATAGGGCGGGGGTGCCCATCGTGGGGGTGGTGGGCTACACCAACGCCGGCAAGACCACCCTGATGCACGCGCTGGCCAGGAAGGGCGACCAGGGCGAGAACAAGCTCTTCGCCACCCTGCGCCCCCTAACCCGCCGGGGCTTCCTGCCAGGGCTGGGCGAGGTGCTCTACACCGATACGGTGGGCTTCATCCGCCGTATGCCCGAGGACCTGCTGGAGGCTTTCCGCTCCACCCTGGAGGAACTGCGCGATGCCGACGTGCTTTTGCACGTGCTGGACGCCTCGCAGGAGGGGGCTTTGGAGCGCTACCAGGTGGTGGAGGCCCTGCTGGCCGAGCTGGGGGTGGAGGCCCCCCGGATTCTGGTCCTCTCCAAGGCCGATGCGGCGGGGGGGTTCGACCTGGAGTTCCTCAAAGAACGCCTGGGGGGCCTGCCGGTCTCGGCCCTGAAGGGCCAGGGGTTGGAGGAGCTCAAGCAGGCCATAGCCGGGCGCCTGCGGGCCATGGGGGTGCGGCCGGCCGCCTGGGCCTGCCCGCCGGCAGCGGCTTACGCCGTGGAGTAGCCCAGCGCGGCGTAGGCCACCGCTTTGACCACCGTGGCCCATCCCAGCAGGAGGAGGTAGGCGGCGAGCTGCAGGGGCGGCCAGGGGAGAAGGGTGGATAGGAAGGCCAGCGCCTCGAGCGCCCCCGCCAGCAGCAGGTGCCGCCCCAGGCCCCCCTGGCCCAGCATGCGCCAGCCCTGCCGCAGGGCGGTGGGCCAGGGGAGGGCCCGGTCGGCCATGAGCTGGAAGGTGTAGAACCAAAGCAGCTGGAGCACCCCTTGCCCCAGCAGCCCGGGGAGGGGGTGGGGCTCGAGCAGGGGCCCACCCACCGCGAAGGCCGCCAGGCTGCTGGCCGCGAACACCACCCCGCCCACCAAGGCCTGGGGAGAGAAGCCCCCCCACAGCGCCTCGGGCCGCCACACCCCCTCCCGAATGTAGCCCAGCAGGACGCGGTAGATTCCCACCTGCATGGGTCCGGTGAGGAGGCCCAGGCTGGCCAGGCTCACCAGCAGGGCCTGGCCGAGCAGCGCCAGAACCCCCAGCGGCCGTTGCAATAGGAGGCGCAGGCTTTGGGCGAGCACCGGGCCAAGGGGCAGCATCAGCCGCTCTGCAGCTCGCTTTTGTGCAGCGTGACCAGGCTTCCCTCCTCGGTGAGAATTTCCACCGTGCCGGCCAGGGGGTTGAGCTTGCTCACCTTGCCGCAGACCCCCTGGGCGCTGCAGACCCGGGCGTTCTTGCGCGGTAGGTCGGCCAGCAGCTCCTGGTAGTGGGGGTGTTCGTACTGCAAGCAGCAGAGCAGGCGCCCGCAGGGCCCCGAGATTTTCTCCGGAGAGAGCGGAAGCTGCTGGTCGCGGGCCATCTTGATGGAGACCTGGGCAAACTCCTGGAGCCAGCTCGAGCAGCACGACTCCATCCCGCAGGCCCCCAGGGTGCCCAGGTAGGCGGTCTGGTCGCGCGGGCCCTGGGCTAAGAACTCCACCCGGGCCCCGGCCAGCCGGCTCAGGTCGCCTATCCAGCGCTTGAGGTCGATCCGCTCCTCCGCGGCGTAGTGCACCGTGATGTGGTTGCCGTCCAGGGTGAAGTCGCAGCCCAGCACCTTAGCCCGCACCCCTGCCCGCCGCAGCCGGGCCCTGAGCCACCAGCAGATCTCCTCCCCCCGCTCCTTGAGCCGGGCGTACTTCTCCAGGTCTTCCCGCGTGGCCTGCCGCACCACCTCGCCCACGGCCTGGCCCGGGCGGGGTTCGGTGCGCACCTTGGCCAGCTCGAGCCCCCTCAGGGTCCTTACCACCACCCAGCTATCCCGGGGCGGGGGCTCGCCGCTGAAGCGGTAGTTGTGCAGCTTGGGGCCGTGCGTGAACCGCACGCCAACGCATTCCATGGGCATTCCTCCATAGGGCCAGCCTCTGGCCTGTGCTTAGCCTACGGTAGCCGGCGCGCCAGCCTCAAGGCCAGCCAGGCCTGCACCAGCTCCTCGTTCACGTAGGCCTCGAGGGCCTCCCGGGCCTTCTGGATGGCTTCCAGGGCCTCCCGGTAGGCCTCGAGGCCAAGGCGCTCCCGCAGGCGGCGGGCCAGGTAGGGAAGGGCCTCCTCGTGTTCTAAAAGAAGCCCCAGCGCCTCCAAGGTGGAGGCTGGGCCCTTGCGCATGGCCTCCAGCACCGCCTCGGTGCGGGCCACGAGCCGGTGGAACAAAGCGGGGTGCTCCAGGGCCCACCGGGCCCGGCCCACCGAGCCCTGGGCGAAGGCCAGCACCTCGGGGTCCTGGGTCAGGGTCCGCATCAGCTCTTCGGGCAGGGGGGCGAAGGCCACCTCGAGGCTGCGGCTGGCCAGGGTGGGCAGCACGTCCTCGCGGCTGGGGGCAATCAGGATGAGGCGGGCAAAGGCCGGAGGCTCCTCCAGCACCTTCAAAAGGGCGTTGGCCGCCGCCTCGTTGAGGAGATGGGCGCCGTCCACCACCGCCACCTTGGCCCGGTAGCGGGGGTGGGTGGCGAGCCAGTCCAGCAGGCTGGGGGCCTCGCCGTCCTCGCGGGGGGCAATCTGCTCCAGCCGAATCTGGGGCAGCCGGGCCCTGCGCCCGGCCTTGGTCTCGGCCTGGGGGGCTATCTCGAGGTAGTCGGGGTGGGGCTCCAGGCGGCAGGAGGGGCACTGGCCGCAGGGGGGAAAGCCTTGGGGGCAGTTGAGCCCCAGGGCATACCAGCGGGCCACCGTGCGCCGGCCCACCCCTTCGGGCCCGGTGAAAAGGAGGGTCTGGGCCCTGGCCCGGGGCAGGAAGGCCAGGATGGAGGCGTGGCCCAGGACCTGCATGGCTACTTGCCCAGCACCAGCCGCTCGTAGAGCCACATGGGGAACTGCTCGTGGTGCAGCCGGGCCAGCACCTGCTCTAGGTCGTACCTGGTCCGGTGAAACTCGATGGTGTCCTCCTGCACATCCCAGATGGCGTAGGCCGCCCCCACCACCCCATCGCGCGGCTGGCCGATGGAGCCCGGGTTGATGATGGCCCGGGCTTTTGGCGCCACGATGAGCTCGCCCCCACGGGCGTAGTTCTGGTAGCGCACCAGCCGTTCCTGCCCGGGCTTCTCCAGGGCCAAATAGCTGCCCGCCAGGTGGGTGTGGCCGTGGAAGATGAGGCGGTGGCTTGTGCGGGCGAAGACCTCGCGGGCCTGCTCGAGCTCCTCCAGGTAGGCCAGGGGGTCCAGGGGGCTGCCGTGCACCAGCAGGGCCCCTTCCACCTCCAGCGTCCAGGGCAGGCCCTTGAGGTAGGCCCGGTTCTCGGGGCTAAGGCGCTCGGCCTGCCAGGCCAGAATCTCCAGCACCGGCCCGTCGATCTGCATGGAGCCGATCTCCAAAAGCCAGAGGTCGTGGTTGCCCATCACCCCCCGGGCGTTCACCGAGCGCAGCCAGTCCAGCACCCGGTTGGCGTCGGGGTAGTAGCCCACCGCGTCGCCTAAAAAGAGCACCGCATCGTAGTCGCGGGCCTCCCTCAGGACCGCCTCCAGGGCGGGCCAGTTCCCGTGCAGGTCAGAGACCACTAGATAGCGCACAACACCCCAATCATACGCCCAGGTCCCTGAGTTTGAAGCGCTGGATTTTGCCGGTGGAGGTAAGGGGCAGCTCGTCCACGTAGTGCACTTCCCGGGGGTAGGCGTGGTGCCCCACCCGGCGCCGCACCTCCTCTTGCAGCGCGGCGGTGAGCTCGGGGCTGCCCGCCCATCCTGCCCGCAGCTTGACGTAGGCCACCACGCGCTGGCCCCGCTCGGGGTCGGGGGCCCCCACCACCGCCGCCAGGGCCACCGCCGGGTGGTGGAGCAGGGCCTCCTCCACCTCGAAGGGGCTCAGGCGGTAGCCGGCGGTTTTGATCAGGTCGTCGGCCCGGGCCTGGAACCACAGATACCCCTCCGCGTCCTTGTAGCCCAGGTCGCCGGTGCGCAGGTAGGGCCCCAGGAACTTCTGCTGGGTGGCCTCGAGGTTGCGCCAGTAGCCCAGGAAGGCCACCGGGTCGGGCATGGCAAGGGCAATCTCCCCCAGCTCCCCGGGGGGCAGGGGCCGGCCCGTCTCGTCGATCACCTCCACCCGGTGGCCGGGGTAGGGCAGGCCCATGGAGCCCGGCCGGATAGGGTCTACGGTGCAGGCGTTGCCCACCAGCAGGTTGGCCTCGGTCTGGCCGTAGAACTCGTTGACCGGGAGGCCGAAGTTGGCCCGGACCCACTCGAGCAGCTCCGCGCCCAAAGGTTCGCCCCCAGAGTGGATGCTCGAAAGGCGGGGCGGGTTCCTTACCGCGCCGAGCTGGCGCAGCAGCTTGAGGGCGGTGGGAAAGAGGAAGGTGTGGCTCACCCCCTGGGTGCGCATCAGGTGGAGGGCCTCCTCGGGGTCGAACTGCCGGGGCCGGTAGGCCACCACGGTGTAGCCGCCGGCCCAGGCGCAGAAGAGCACGTTCATAAGCCCCCCAATCCAGGCCCAGTCCGCCGGCGACCAGAAGATTGCCTCCTCGCCGGGAAAGTTGCAGAAAAGCTGGAAGCCCGGCCAGTGGCCCAGAAGGGTGCGGTGGGGCAGGAGGACCCCCTTGGGCTTGCCGGTGGTGCCGGAGGTGTAGATGAGCAGAGCGGGGTCCTCGGCCCGGGTGGGGTGGGGGGTGAAGTGGGGGCTGCCCGCCCGGAGGGCCTCCAGGAGCCCATCCTGGAAGAAGACCCCGAGGCCTTCCGGCAGCGGGGGGGCCAGGGCTTCCAGGGCGGCCCGCTCGGCAATCAGGAAGCGGGCCTGGGCGTGCTCCAGGCGGTAGGTGAGGGCGTCCTGGCCGAACAGCAGCGAAAGCGGCAGGGCGATGCCCCCGGCCTTGTAGACCGCCAGGTGGGCCAGGGCCAGCTCGAGCGAGGGCCCCATCCAAAGCCCCACCCGGTCGCCCGGCCTTAGCCCCTGGTGCACCAGCCAGTGGGCCAGCCGGTTGGAGAGCTCCTCGAGCTCGGCGAAGCTGGCGCTGCGCCCGGTCTGGGGCTCCACCAGGGCCGCGCGGTGGGGGCGCAGCCGGGCCCAGCGCCCCACCGTGGCCTGGGCCAGGTTGAACAGCGTCGGCACCTCGAAGCGGAACCGGTGGGCCAGCACCGCCCTTGGGGCTGGGCTTAGGCGCAGGTTTTCCATCCACCCTCAGTCTACCTCTACCCCTGCACAAGTAGGCTTTGCTATGCTTGAGCAGAGTGGTCCTGCCGGTACTGGCGGGGGGTACTTAGGAGGAAAAAGTGCTGTTCGCCATCCTTTTCACCATCGGCTCCATCCTGGTTACCTGGCTTTTGTACCTGGCCCTGCGCCCGCGGGCCGTGGAGGCAGAAAGCGAGTTCGCCGACCTGAAGTACATCGGGCTGGCCCTCGTCCTCATCATCCTGACCGCGGCCACGGTGGCCTCCATCCTCATCCTGGGCAAGCTGGGCCAGGTAACGCTGAGTTTCTAGGCCCCTAGGCCCCAAGCCCTGGCACCGCGCCGGGGTCTTTTTGTTTGTCCGGAGCCTGGGCGTGAATTCGCCTCGGGGGTGATAACCCTGGCTTTACCCCCGGGTTTAACGGTCTCGTGCACCGCCGGACCAGCCCTGCTTGGCTAGAATGGCCTGGGAAGGGAGTGGCATGAGGCTGTACTGGTTTTTCCTCTTCGCTTTCTGGGCGCTTTTTTTCGTAGCTTGTTCCGGCGGCGGCACCCAGGCCCAAGGGCAGCTCCTGATCACGATCACCGGTCTGCCCAGCGGCGTGGATGCCGATGTCCAGGTTACCGGCCCCAACGGGTTCAGCCGTGCGCTGACCCAGAGCACCAGCCCCGCGCTGAGCGTAACCCCGGGCCAGTACACCATCACCGCCCGGGATGTGGTGGCCGCAGGCAGGACCTACACCGCCACCGTCTCCCCCGGTACCACGGTCAGCGTGGCGGCCAGCCAGACCACCCAGGTGGGGGTGGCCTACGCCGAGCAGACCCCTTCGGGCGGGGTGGACCCCGCCAAGACCTTCACCGCCAGCCTGGGCATCGGCAGCCTGGCCTTCCAGCCTGGCGGCCGGCTCTATGCCAGCGGCAACGCCGCCGGCAAAACCGACCCTAGCGGCCGGCTCTACCTGACCCCGGCCGACCTTGGGGGGGCAGGAGGGGCAGTGCCGGCGGCCCAGGTGGCCACCGAGGCTGGCCTTTACCGCCTGGCCTTCAGCGCCAGCGGTGCCCTCTACGAGCTAAAGCGGGACGACCTACCCCCTGCCTCCTCGGTCTACATCCGCCGCTACGACCCGGCCACGGCGACGGCCAACGCCTTCTCGCCGGTGGAGCTGGTCATCCCCAACGGGGCCTTCAGCTTTGGCAGCCCCCCCGTCCAGGACTACAACCTCTACAAGCCCTCCGATATGGCCCTGGACGCCCAGGGCAACCTCTGGGTGCTCGACCCCGAGAGCACCGCCCGCTCCAGCGCCGACGGCATCCCCAACGCCCCTGGCCGGCTGGCCTGCTACTCGGCCGCCGACCAGGCAGCGGCCATCCCGAGCCCAGGCAACCTGGGCACCCCGGGCCGCATCTACTACGGCAGCGCCATAGAGGGCGCCCGCGCCCTGGCCTTCGACGCCCAGGGCAACCTCTGGCTGGCCGGGGGCAGCGGAAGCACGGCCCGGCTGGTGCGGATTGCTGCCGGTGCCCTAAGCTGCCCCAACCTTGGCCCCAGCGGGAACCCGGCCAACGAAGAGCTGGCCCTGGGTGCATCGGGGGTGACGGAGCTGCGGGGCGCCCCTCTGACCAGCCCCGTCGACCTCGCCATCCACGGCGGCGACCTCTACGTGGCCCAGTCGGACGGGGCCAGCCTCAACAACATCCTCAGGCTCTCTACCAATGCCACCAGCATCCCCAGCAACCTGGTGCCCATCACCATCAACGGCCTGCAGGGCCAGATTACCAGCCTGGCGGTGGATGCAGGCGGCAACCTCTGGGTGGGCACCGCTGGGGCCCCGGCCCCCAGCCCCGGGCGCATCTACAGGCTGCCCTAGGCCTGCCCCCACCCCACCCCCGCCGTGCGGCGGGGGTTTTGTTACTTTAGCCGTTATCGAAAAGTAGCCTTGCCGTTTGGAGCGCTTCGGGTGGGTTATGGCCGCGCTACCCGCTCCGTAGGCATCGGCAGGTGGGGCTATAACGCCGGGATTACGCCCTATCGCCTACCCTGCGTAGGCAGGAGGTGAAAGGCAGATGAAAAGACCCACCTTTTGGCTTTTCTTGGTAGGGCTGTTGGCCCTGGTGCTGGCGGCCTGCGGCCCGCAGGCACCCCAGAAGGGCAGCCTGCGGATTACCGTGAACGCGCCCAGCGGGGTCACCCCCCAGGTGCAGGTCACGGGGCCCGGCAACTTCAGCCGCACCATCACCACCACCGGCGAAACCAACCTCACCAACCTGGACCCCGGCAACTACACCATCGCGGTAACCCGCCGGCTGGTGAACGGCATCGGCTACGAGGGCAACGGCGCCACCGTGCAGGTGCAGGCCGGGGCCACCGCCAGCCACACCGTGAACTACCAGGCCGTGACCGGTAAGATTACCGTCACCATCAGCGGGCTGCCCAGCGGCCTGCAGGCTGGGATCAACATCAAGCGGTCGGACGGCACCAACCTGAACAGCACCCCCATCAACGCCAACACCACCCTGGAGGATGTGCCCCCCGGGAACTACACCGTGGAAGCCCCGCCCCGCACCCAGAACGGCTCCACCTACGCCACCGCGGCCAATGGCTCCACGGTAACGGTCAGCGCAGGGGGCACCGCGACCGTCAACGCCACCTACACCCTGAACCCCGGCAGCGCCACCATCACCGTGCAGGGCTTGGATGGCCCGCTGCCCAACCCGGTGACCATCACCCTCGGCGGCGGCCCCAGCAGCCCGGTGAGCCAGACCTTCACCGACAACGGCACGGTGAGCTTCTCCAACCTGGCCCCGGGCACCTACACCATCAGCGCCACCGAAATCACCAACAACGGGCCCCAGGACTACGCCTTTGCGCTCTCCAAGACCACCCTGACCATCGCCTCGGGGGCCTCTGACAGCGCTATCCTCAACTACAGCAAGCCCACCATAACCGTCAACGTGACGGGGCCTGCGGCCAGCGCCGATGCCAACATCGTCGTCACCTTTAGCGGGCCGGGCAGCGTCGGGCCCGTGACCCTGACGGGCACCGACCGAACGGGCAGCGTATCGGTGCCGCGCTTCGGGAGCTACGACATCTCTGCGACCGCCTTGGTGAACGGGGTAGATGTGGATAGCTTCTACTTCACAGAGAACCCCGCCTCGGCAGTTCTCTCCCCCTCGGCCCCCAGCAGCAGCGCCAGCGTAGCCCTGACCGCCAGGGGCGAGACCGGCCACATCTTTGTGGCGGGCAAAGGGGTGCTGGGAGGCACGGGGATCAACGCGGCCCTCAAGCTCGCCGACGGGGCTTCGAGCCTGGCGCCCTTCATCCCCCCCTCGGGGACCACTCCAGAGGGCATCTTCAAGGTGGCCTTTGACCAGGATGGCAACGCGTACCTGGTCTACCAGTCCAACTCGCCCGGAGGAGCCCGCATCGTGCGGGTGAGCGAGGCCAACCTGCGGGCGGGGCAGCTTAGCGATACCGCACCGGGCAACAAGGTGATCGCAGGCAGCGCCTTCTCCATTTCCGCGAGCGAGGGCGGCAACGGGGAGGTCGAGCCCACCGACTTGGCCTTCGACGCCCAGGGCAACCTGTGGATCGCCAACGACAACGGCAGCGCCATTGCCTGCATTTCCCGCGCCCAGCTTACCGGTCAGGGCTCCACCATCACCACCGCCGACCAGCGGTTCGGCGGTGCAGGTGGGCCTCCTGGGGTCTACCAGTTCGTGCGTGGCCTGGCTTTCGACCGGCAGGGCAACCTGTGGTTCACTTCCAACGATTTTGTAGCAGCTGACCCGACCCGCCGGGCCCGCCTCTCGCGCCTGTCGGCCAACCTGCTCACCTGCAGCGGGGGCCGCAGCGCGCCTGTGCCGGACATCCAGCTTGACATCAGCAACGCTGCTGGGCCGGGCAGCCCCATCATCAAGCCCGCCGGGCTGGCCCTTTCGCCGGACGGCAACTCGCTTTGGGTGGCCGACTACGGTGGCAGCACCACCCTGTCCAGGTGCGTGCCTCCCTCAGGCCCTGGAGACACCCGGCCATCCTGCCCGGTTGATTCTACCCTGGTCGTGGCACAAGAGAGAGTGTTGGACGCCAACGAGGAGACCGAGACCCTAATCCAAATCGATATCAGCGGGCTTGGGCCTACTAGCGGCCTGGTCACTGCCACCATCGCCGACCGCATCACTGTGCAGGCTGGGGCGGGTCTCGACCGGGGCCTGCAGCAGCCCTTCCACATTGCCTTCGACAAACAGGGGCGGCTTTGGGTGGCGACCAACAACAACGTGCTTGCCGACAGCAGCGACACCTCCTCACCCTGTGGGTTCAGCCTCGGCGCAGGCGAGGTGGCCGTGTGCGCGCCAGCGGGGGTGGTTACTGACCGCCAGGGTCGGCTCTACGTGCTGCCCCTTGGGGGAACGCCGAGCAGCACTCCTCGTGGTGTGAGCCCGGTGCGCAGCTTCTCCTCCGGCACCTTGCAGCTGGGCTTTACCGGTGTGGCCTTCAACGTCCCACCTGTGAACGCCCCCATGTACGTGCGGCCCACCCAGTAGCTTTTTTCAAGCCAGACCCCCCGCCCGGGCGGGGGGTTTCGTTATGCTTAGGCGTTACAGAGACGGTGGGGAGGGTGAGGAGGGTTTCAGGCGGTTTACAGAGGACGGGGAGGTGCCTTTCTGGTGGGGCTTTTGGGTCTTAACGCCGGCTTTACGGCGGCCCCCGTAGACTTCGGCCCGTGCGCCGCGTGGTCTTTGTGCTGTGGGGATGGGTGCTGATCCTGGGGCTCCTCGCCTCCTGCAGTAGGGGGCCCAGCAGGGGAACGCTGGAGCTGGAGATTGCGGCCCCGGCGGGGGCGCGGCCCCAGGTGGTGGTGATTGGGCCCGGGTTTGAGCGGAGGCTGGAGGAAGCCGGGGTGGTGCGGCTTCAGGACCTGGCCCCGGGGGCCTACCGGGTGGCGGGGGAGGCGGTAGAGGCTCCGGACGGCTACACCCACCGGGCCTGGGTGGAGCCGGAGGGGGAGGTGCAGGTGGCCGCGGGCCAGACCCAGCGGGTGCGGGTGGTCTACCGGGCGGCCACGGGCCGGCTCAGCCTGCGGCTCAGCGTGAACCCGCCGCGCCAGGACTTCGCGCCGGCGGTGGAGGTGCGGGGGCCGGGGGGGTACCAGCGGCGGGTGGAGGGCCCGGCCTTGCTGGGCCTGGAGCCGGGCCTGTACGCCCTCATTCCAGCGGCGCCTCCCCCGGGCTACACCCTCTCGCAGTCCGCCTCCCAGGTGGAGGTGCGGGCCGGCCAGACGGTAGAGGTGGCGGTGGTCTACGCCCAGGGCTTCGGCGCGCTGCGGGTGGAGATTAGCCCGCCGGTCGGGGTGGTGGGCTTCGCCGCGGGGGTGGAGGTGCGCCGGCCGGATGGCAGCCTGCTGGAGGTCTTAGACGAGAGCAAAACCTACCCCAGCCTGCCCGCGGGGCTCTACGCCCTCAGCGCGGCCAGCGTGACGGCCTCGGGCGTGACCTGGCAGCCCAGCGCCCAGCACCAGACGGTGGAGGTGCCCGCAAACGGGGTGGGGCAGGCCAGCCTGGGCTACACCGCCACCAACTCAGCCATTACCGCCGAGCTTTCGGGCCTGGGGGCTGGCGACCTGGCGAGCGTGGTCCTGCAGCCCGGCGACCAGGCCCGCGCCCGCAGCGGCAGCGGCCCGGTGCGCTTTGAAGGCCTGGCCTTCGGCAGCTACACCCTGAGGGCCAGCGCCGTGCGACCCGGCGTGTGGGCGGACCGCTACCTGGTGGGGGGGCCGGTGGCTGTGCAGAGCAGCCCTTCAAACCCCATGCCCACCGCCAGCCTGTCGAGCTGGACGGAGCGCGGCGGGAGCGGGCGCATCTGGGTGGCGGGGAACGGGGGCTTCAGCAACGGAGGGCGGGGGACGAGCAGCACCGGGGAGCTCAACGCGGCCTACTACCTGGAGGACGGGGCGGCCGGCCTCACCCCCTTTATTCCCCCCACGGCGGCCCATGGGCCCTTCCGCATCGCCTTTGACCGGGAGGGGAACCTCTACATCCTCTACCAGTACGCAAACGGCTCCAGCCCGGCCCGTATCGTGCGGGTGAGCGAGGCCAACCTGCGCGCGGGCCGGCTTGGCGAGACAGCGAGCGGCAACACCGTGATTGAGGGCGAGGTCTGGGGCTGGCCCGGTGGGGTGGCGCCCGGGCCCCATATGGAGGTCTGGGGCAACGAGCCCGCCGATATGGCCTTCGACGCCCGGGGCAACCTCTGGGTGGTGAACGATGTGCTGGGCCTCATCGCCTGCGTGCGCTCCAGCGAGCTGCGGGCGGCTCCGCCGCGCATCACCGGTGCGGGCAGCCGGATATGGGGGCCGGGCACCGGGCTCTACCGCTACGTGCTCTCGACCCCGGGTCAGAACGGCGACCACCGGCCCTTTTTGATTCCCCACGCCCTGGCCTTTGACCCGGCGGGGAACCTGTGGTTCACCTCGGGGGGCTACCAGGGGCCCAGGCCGGGGGAGTCTGGACCGGTCAAGCGGGCCTTCCTGAACCGGCTGAACGCGGCGCGGCTCAGCTACGCCCCCAACGGCGACTGCAACGGCGGGGATGTGGGGCTGGGTGAGGCTGAGCTGGCCCAGTGGGTGGATGTGCGCCTCGACATAAGCCTGCCTGAGAGCGACTACGGGCCGGTGGCCAAGCCGGTGGCGCTGGCCCTGGAGCCGGGCGGGGGGGCTCTGTGGGTGGGCGACTTCGGCGGCAACGCAGGGGGGAGCGGCGACGCCTATCGCGATGCCAACGCTATTCCCGAGACCCTGCTGCGGGTGCCGCTGGCGGGGGGCAACCTGGCGGCAGGGGCCGGCTGGCGCGCGGCCTGGGTGAGCCACCGTCTGACCGTGGGCCCGGGGGCGGGGCTCGACCGGGGGCTGCAGCAGGCCTTTGGGCTGGCCTTCGACCGGGCGGGGTTTTTATGGGTGGCGGCCAACAACAACGTGGAGGTGCTCCCCAGCGACACAGGGGCTGCGGCGGCTGCCCTCACCGACCGCCGGGGCAGGCTCTACCGGCTGGACGTGCGGGGCTACCGGGGCAGCCAGGCCACCTACAGCGCCACCCTGGACCTGCGGGGCGCAGCCCAGGTCTTCAGCGTGCCCACCGAGGGGGTGGGCCTGGTGGGGGTGGCGGTCAACCTGCCCAACCCCGAAAGCCTGCCCTTCGTGCAACCCTAGGGGGTGGAAGTGTGCTGCGGTTGTTCTTTTGGCTGGGTTTGTTCTGGCTGGCGGCCTGCGCACCGAGACCGGACCGGGCCGCGCTTTGGGTGCGGCTTGAAGCCCCCGCGGCCCTGAGCCCTGAGCTCAGGGTGGTGGGGCCGGGCTTTGAGCGGGTCCTGGAGGGGCCGGGCGAGCACCGGCTGGAGGGGCTGGCCCCGGGAGGCTACATCCTGGAGCCTTTGGAGAAGGAGGGGCCGGACGGCTACCGGTACGGGGGCGAGGCCGTGCGGGTCTTTCTGGAGGCGGGCTCGAGGCTGACCACCACTGTGACTTACCGGCCGCTCACCGGCCGGCTGGTGCTGGAGCTGGGGGTGAGCCCCCCGCTGGAGGGGTTTACCCCCTGGGCGGAGGTGCAAAGGGATGGGGCGCGGGTGGCCCGGGTGGAGGGGACCCGGGCCCACGCGCTGGGCCTGCCGCCTGGGGTTTACACGGTGGTGGCCGGGCCCGCCCCCCCGCGCTACCGGGTGAGCCGGGCCCAGCAGCCGGTGGTGGTGCAGGCCGGGCGGGAGGAGCGCTTGCAGGTGGCCTACGGCCTGGGCTTCGGGACCGTGGTGGTGCGGGTGGAGGGGCCGGAGGGGCTCGTTCCTGAGGTGGTGGTAGTGGGTCCGGCCGGCAGCACCCCTGTGCGCCAACTGGGCAGCACCACCTTGCAGCAGGTGGCGGGCTCGTACCGGGTGGAGGCCCAGGCGGTGCCGCTGGAAGGGATAACCTACCAGCCCGAGGTGCTGGGAAGCCCCTTTGAGCTGGAGGACGGGGCCACCCATACCGTGACGGTGCGCCACCGGCCGGCCGACTCGGCCCTGGCGGTCTGGCTCCAGGGCCTGGCCCCGGGCGACCGCGCGGCGCTGGCCCTGCGCCGGGGGGAGGCCCAGGTGGCGCTGCGCGAGGTGGGGCCCGAGACCCCCCAGCCGGTGCGCTTCGAGGGCCTTCCCTTTGGCACCTATACCCTGCAGGCCGAGGGGGTGCGGCAGGGGGTGTACCTAGACGCCGAGCTGGCCTCCACGCCCCGGAGCGCGACCACCACCCAGGAGCAGCCCCGGGCAAACCTCACCCTGGACCTGGTGGTGCGCCCCTACAGCGGGCGGGCCTACGTGGGGGGCAATGGGGCCCGCGACAACACCGGCTGGACCGCCAACGGCCAGGCGGTGCCGCCCACCCGCCGGGGGGACGACGGGGCCTACTGGGGCAACGAGCAGGGGCTGGAGCCCCTGGGCCTGCCCCAGGCGGGGCTCTACCGCCTGCGGCGGGACGGGCCGGGCAACCTGTATGCCCTCTACCAGTTCGCGGCCGGGCAGAGCCAGAACCGCATCCTGCGCTTTAGCCGGGCCCAGCTCGAGGCCGGCGCGCTGGGCGAGGCCGGGGCTTTGCGCATCCTGGGTGCGGCCACCGGGGAGCGGGTGGTGGGCGGGGCTACCCTGAACAACCCCACCGACCTGGCCTTCGACGCCCAGGGGAACCTCTGGGTGGTCAACCAGGCCGCCGGCACCATCGCCTGCATCCGGGCCGAGCGCCTGGGCGGGAACGGCTCTTTGGACCGGCCCAACCAGCTCTGGGCGGTTGAGCTCGAGAGCCCCCGGGCCCTGGCCTTCGACCGGCAGGGCCACCTCTGGGTGGCGGGGGGTTATTTCCTGCCCGGCCAGCAGCGCGCCTACTTGGTGCGCTTTCCCCAGCCCACCTGCCCTGCCTCCCTCTACAGCGGGAGCCCGGCCGCTTTGCCGCCGGATGTGCGGCTCGACTTGAGCCAGCCCACCCACCCCGCCGGGGCCTTCTACCAGCCCTCGGCCCTGGCCCTGGCCCCGGACGGCCAGAGCCTGTTCGTGGCCGACTTCGGGGGAGGGAGCGACTACTACAACTCAGACCCATCCTGCATTGCCAACGGCAGCATTGACCTCAATACCCTGCGCGAGACCATCATCAAAGTCCCCCTCCAGGGAGAGAACCTGACCCCGAGCGCCACCTACCGCCCCGTGCAGGTGGCCAAGCGCCTGACCGCGGGGCCCTTCAACCGCGATCCGGTGCCCCCAGGCCAGGCCCCGCCCGACCGCGGGCTGCAGCAGGCCGCCGACCTGGCCTTCGACAGCCGGGGCAATCTCTGGGTGGCGGCCAACAACAACGTGGAGGTCGACCCCGACCACCCCTGCTACCCCACCGCGGGCTTTGTGAGCGGGACCCTCGAGCAGCGCCAGGCCCAGTGCGGCAACCCCGCCACCGCCCAGGTCGACTGCCCGGGCCCCCTTTCCCGCCTGCTCACCGACCGGCGGGGCAGGGTCTACGTCCTGGCCGCGGCCGACCTGGCGGGTGAGGCGGAGGGCCTGGTGGTGGTGAACCCCCTGGCGGTGCTCTCTGGCCCCCCGCCCGGGCCCCCGGTGGGAGGGGTAAGGCCGGCGGTGGGCTTTACCGGGCTGTTGCTCCACATACCGCGCTCTAGGCCCGGTACAGGCTGAGCACCGCCAGGTACATGCCCAGGCTGCCCAGCAGCACGAAGAGGTGCCAGAGCCCGTGGAAGCCCATCACCCGGGGCAGCGGGTTGGGCCAGCGGGCGGCGTAGACCACCGCCCCCAGGCTGTAGGCCAGCCCACCCAGGAGCAAAAAGCCCAGGGTCCAGGAACCCAGGGCCAGCTTGGGCAGCAGGAAGACCGCCAGCCAGCCCAGCCCCAGGTAGCTCGCGGTGTAGAGCCAGCGAGGAGCCCTCAGGGTGACCAGCTTGAGCCCCACCCCCAGCCCGGCCAGCCCCCAGATGAGCCCCAAAGCCCAGGGCCGCCAGGAGGCCTCCAGGGCCTGCAGGAGCACCGGGGTGTAGGTCCCGGCGATGAATAGGAAGATGGCCGCGTGGTCGAGCTTGCGCAGCCAGAGCAGGGCCTGCTCGGAGACCCGCAGGGCGTGGTAGAGGGTTGAGGCCGTGTACATCAGGGTCATGCTGAGGCCAAAGACCAGGGCCCCGACCAGCTTGGTCGGGTGGCCCCCGCTGAAAAGGAGGAGCACCAGCGTTCCCAAAAGGGCCAGCAGGGCACCGGCGGCGTGGGAATAGGCGTTGAAGGGTTCGCGGACGAGGCTGCGCACTGCTGCCAGCCTAACACGCCCGTGTGAAACTGTTGTAAAAGCCTAGCCCAGCTTCTGCCGCAGGAGGGCCTGCGCCACCTCGGGATCGGCCTGGCCCTGGGTTTCCTGCATCACCTGCCCCACGAAGAAGCCCAGCAGGCCGGTCTTGCCTGCGCGGTAGGCCCGGACCTTGTCCGGATGTTTGGCCAGAACCCCCTCGATGAGGGGCTCCAGGGCGGCGGGGTCGTCCAGGCGCCGCAGCCCCTTGCGGGCTATGAGCGCGGCGGGGTCCTCGCCCGTCTGCTGGGCCTCGGCCAGGGCGTCTTTGGCTATGCGGCTGCTGATCTGGCCGCTCTCCAGAAGCCTCACCAGCCCAGCCAGCCCCTCGGGGCTGACCCGGCAGGTTCCGCTGCGGATGGCCGGGGCCAGCTCGTTGACCACGAGGCTGGCCAGGCCGGGCGCGGCGGCCTGGCCCAGGGCCTCTTCCAGGAAGGCGGCCAGACGGGCCTCGCGGGCCAGCACCCGGGCTTCGGCCTCGGGGATGCCCAGGGTCCGGTAGCGCTGGAGGCGAGCCTCCGCCTCCAGGTCTAGGCTGGGGGCGCCGGGGCTGGGCCTGGGTGGGGGGGGCGATTGGGCGGGGGTGGGTTTCTCGGCCTCCATCCGACGGGCCCAGGTGTCCTTGAGGGACACGATGCGGTTGAAGACCAGGGCCCCGGGGCTGGAGTCCACCGGGTCTTGCCAGAAGTAGCCGTTGCGCTCGAACTGGTAGCGGGTATCGGGGGGGTCGCCCAGCACGCTTTTTTCCACGTAGCCGTGGGCCACCACCAGGCTTTGGGGGTTCAGGAAGCGCAAAAATTCGAGGTCCTCCTCTCCTTCCTCCTCCTGTTCCCTGGCCTCGGCCTCGGGGTGGGGCACGGTGAAGAGCCGGTCGTAGAGGCGGAACTCGGCGGGCAGCGCGTCCTCCTGGCTCAGCCAGTGGATGACCCCGGCCGCCTGGCCCTCCTCCCCCAGGTAGGTGCAGGTGAGCTCCACCACCTCGCCCTGCTCGTTGGTGCGGTAGGCCTCGCAGCGGATCACCCCAGCCCGCTTGAGCCGCACGGTACCCCCAGGGGTGAGGCGCTTGTAGCCCTTGGGGGGGTTGGGGGAGAAATCGTCCTGCTCGATGAACAGCACCGGCCCCAGGGTAAGGGTGCGGGTGGCCGCTTCGGGCTGGACTCGAGCCCCGCTGGGCAGGGGCACCAGGCCGTCGGGGGAGGCCTGCACCACATCGGGCGGCCAGTAGGGCAGGCTTACCGAGCGGGGGGCCTCGAGGTTGGTGAGCACCACCCTAAGGGGCCGGATCACCGCCATGACCCGGGGGGCTATGTGGTTCAGGTCGTCGCGGATGGCCGCCTCCAGCAGGGCGATGTCCACCGTGCGGTTGGTGCGGGAGACACCTACTTGGGCAGCGAAGCGGCGGATGGCCTCGGGCCGCACCCCTCGCCGCCGCTGGCCGGCCAGGGTGGGCAGGCGAGGGTCGTCCCAGCCGCGCACGTACCCCCCCTCCACCAGCTTGCGCAGCTTGCGCTTGGAGACCACGGTGTACTCCAGGCTCCGCCGGCCAAACTCGTACTGGCGGGGCCGGGGGGTGTTGTGCAGGGGGGGCTCGCCCCAGAGGTGGTCCATCAGCCAGTCGTAGATGGCCCGGTTGTCCACGAACTCGAGGCTGCAGAGGCTGTGGGTTACGCCGTCCAGGGCGTCGGTGGTGGCCTGGGCGAAGTCGTAGGAGGGGTAGATGCACCACTGTTTGCCGGTGCGGTAGTGCTCGGCGTGCACGATGCGGTAGAGCACCGGGTCGCGCAGCTTCATGTTGGGGCTGCTGAGGTCTATCTTGGCCCTGAGGACGTGCTCGCCGTTCTTGAACTCCCCCGCCCGCATCCGGCGGAAGAGGTCCAGGTTCTCCTCCACGCTCCGCTCGCGGTAGGGGCTTGGGGTGCCGGGGGTGTCCACGGTGCCCCTAAGGCGGGCCATCTCCTCCGGGGAGACGCTGTCCACATAGGCCAGGCCCTTCAGGATGAGCTTCTCGGCCATCTGGTAGAGCTCTTCGAAGTAGTCCGAGGCGTAGCGCACCCGCTCGCCCCAGTCCCAGCCCAGCCAGCGCATGTCGGCAATCAGGGCCTCGGCGTACTCGGCCCGCTCGGTCTCGGGGTTGGTGTCGTCCATGCGCAGCCGGCACTCCCCCCCGTAGTCCAAAGCGATGCCGAAGTCGATGTAGCTGGCAATGGCGTGGCCCAGGTGGGCGTAGCCGTTGGGCTCAGGGGGAAAGCGGGTGACGATTTTCTGGTAGCGGCCTGCTCGCAGGTCTTCCTCGATGATCTCGGTGATGAAGTTGGGGGCTACGTAGCGGGGTTTGCCTTCCAAGGTTCGCATGCCACCTACCCAGGATACCGCCCCAGGCCTACTGGCAGCTAGGGCAGACCCCCCTCAGCTCCAGCCGGGCCTCCTCCACGAACCAGCCTGTTTTCGCCTCGATGGCCGTTCGGATGGGTTCTGGGTCAAACTCGGCCAAGTCCTCGAGCAATAGGTCCTCCACGCTGCCGCACTGGATGCACAGCAGATGGTGGTGGCGCTCGTTGTAGCCGTCGTAGCGGGTGTTGCCCTTCTGGTCCTTGAACTCCCACAAAAGCCCGGCGTCGCGCAGCACCTGGAGGTTCAGGTAGACGGTAGAAAGGCCGATGTTGTAGCCCTTCTTCTTGAGGCCCAGGTACAGCTCCTCTGGGGTGGGGTGGGTGTTTTTGCGGTCTAAGTAGGCCAGGATGCGCTCCCGGGGCAGGGTGTGACGCAGGCCCGCCGCTTTCAGGCGCGACCTATAGATCTCCCGTTCCTTGGCTTTGGCCATGGGAAACCCCCTGTATAACTTTCATTACTATAAAAGATTTTCAGAAAAAAGCAGCCTGCGCGGGGTGCTATACTAAAGGAACCGTGGCGAAGCCCATCTACCGCTTCTTGCACCTGGTTTTTGCCTTGGGGAGCCTGCACCTTTTGGTTTTGCTGGGCCTCGAGCTGCAGCGCTTCGCCCACTTCCGCCAGGAAACTGCTTTGGCCCTGGCGCGCATCGAGCGGCTCGAGCAGCGGCAAAAGCGCCTGCTGCAGGAGCTGGAGCAGGCCGCCGACCCCGCCTACCGCGAGGGGCTTTTGCGCCGGATGGGCTATGTGCACAAGGACGAGCTGCTCTACCCCTGGCCCCGGCGCTAGTGGGTGTAGTATGGGGCTATGCTCGAGCGGCTGACCGAACAGTTCCTCGAGGACGAGGCCCTCACCGAGGGGCTCAGCGACGAGGAAGCAGGGGAGCTTTTGGGCTGGCTCATTGGCGTGGTGGAGGACCTCGAGGCTTCGGAGGAGGCCTCCGAGCGGCTGGTGGCCCAGATGCGCCGCTTGGGGCGCGAGATGGCCCGTATAGCCCGGCGCTACCGGGTGCCCGTGGAGGAGCTAATTGAGCTGGTGGAGCTGGCCTGGGAAGGGGAGGACCCTGCGGCCCACCCTATGCAGGCTTAAGGCAGCTTGGTGCAAATCTAACACGCCTAGGAGACCGCCGGGTATAGCCTGGAGGTGTGGGCAGGGGGTCCGCATCTTTGCACGCATTCAGGGTGGGCCGAGTGGGGTGGGCCTGGCCCCAGCCCATGCGTCGGGAACGGCCCTCGCTGCGCAACTGGCTGCTGCCGCCCGCTGGACCGGGAACCCAGCCCCTCCGTCCCCCCCGGCCGCTCCGGAAGCACTGGGCCTGAAGCACTCCCCTGCCGCGGCTGCCCTCGCGCCTCCCGGGGGCAGTTTTTTACTCCCCCTGGAGGTCAGGCCCCACGCGCACGGTAAATTCGCTGTACAAGGCGGCCTCCCCCGACACCCGGTAGGGTAGCCCCAGGGATTCTGCCAGCAGGCGGGCGGCCTCGGCCTCTCCGTTGGTCAGCACCTCGCTTCTGGGCGGAGGGCTTTCGATTTCATGCAAAAGCACCCGGAACCCCAGCCCACGGAGCCTGTCGCGCACCTGGCCAGCCTGGGCTGCTTGCGCTGCGGCGTACTGCACCACCACCCGTTGCCCCGCCAGGTCCTGCAGGCTGAGGGTGGGGGGAGGGGCCTCGCTGAAGTAGCGGTCCACCAGGCGTTTCAGTTCACCCTGGTGCACCTCCCAGCCGCGGCCAAACTGGCCGGGGGTAAGCAGGGAGACAAGCTCGGGCCGGGTGGCCAGGAAGCCCAGCAGGCTGCCGATTTCCTCCCGGGTGAGGTCGGTGCGGATGTGGGGCTCTACGCTGGCGATGGCCTGCGGGACTCGCAGGAGGCCTGCGGGGGAGAGGAGCTCTCGCTTGAGGGCGTTGAAGAAGTTCTGCTGCCGCTGGATGCGCCCAATGTCGCCCAAAGCGTCGTGCCGGAAGCGCAGGTAGCCCTCGGCCTGCGCGCCGCTAAGGCGCTGGCAGCCTGGCTTTAGGTCAATCTCCAGTTTGGCCGCGGTGTCCTTGTACTGCATGGCCTTCTCCACACAGACCTCGACCCCTCCCAGGGCGTCGATGCCGCTGCGGATGGCCTCCACGCTCACCGAGACGTAGGCGTCTATGGCCACTCCGGTGAGGTTCTCCACCACCTCCTTGGCCAGCTCGGGCCCCCCGAACTTGTTGGCGTGGTTGAGGATGTACCAGCCGTAGCCGGGAATGCGCACGTAGGTGTCGCGGGGAATGGAGAGGACGCTGATGCGCCTGGCCTTTGGGTCGAAGCGCACCAGCAGGTTGGCATCGGAAAGCCCGCGGAAATCCTCGGGGGCCCGCTGGTGGTGGCCTTTGTACTCGGGGGCCACCCCGAGTACCAGCACGGTAAGGGGGGCTTCCAGGGGCCGGGGGAGGGCACCGAAGCGCAGAAGGGGTTGGAGAAGAGGGTAGGCCCACCAGGCCGCCCCGGCCAGCAGGAGTAACAGAAGGAGGAGGAGAAAGCGGCGCATGCCCCTGCTAGTCTAGCCCTGGCTGGGTGAGAAGCAGGCAAGAAGCTACTGCTGCGAGAGGGTGCCGATGATTCGGAAGAGCGGCAGGAACATTCCGGCCACGATGAGCCCCACGATGAAGCCCAGGAAGATGATCATAAGGGGTTCGATGGCCGCGGTGAGGGCGCTGACCGCCTCGTCTACCTCGCGCTCGTAGAAGTCGGCGATTTTGGTGAGCATGGTGTCGAGCGCGCCGGTCTCCTCCCCGATGGCCACCATGGAGCTCACCATGGGGGGGAAGACCTGGGGGTGGGCCTGGAGGGTGGTGTGGACCTGTTCCCCTGCCTGGATGGCCACCTTGGTCTGGTCCAGGATGTCCTCCACGATGGCGTTGCCCGCAGTGCCCTTGGTGATGTCCAGGGCCTCCACGATGTTCACCCCGCTGCTGATGAGCAGGCCGAAGGTGCGGGAGAAGCGGGCCAGGGCGCTTTTCTTCATCAGGTTGCCGAAGACCGGAATCCGGAGCTTGACCCGGTCAATCTGGCGCCGCCCCCTCTCGGTGCGGTAGTAGGAGCGGTAGGCGAAGAAGAGCCCGATGGCCAAAAGCAGGAGGAAGGGGGTGCTCTGGCGCAGGAAGTCGGAGACAGCCATCAGGGCCCGGGTGAGGAGGGGCAGTTCGGAGCCCAGCCCGGTCAGGATCTGGGCAAACTGGGGCACGATGCCGGTGAGCAGGAAGTAGGTGACCCCGATGGCGAAGACGAAGACGATGGCCGGGTAGGTCAGGGCTGAGCGAATTTTACCGATGAGGGCGAGCTCGTTTTCCTGGAAGGTGGCCAGCCGGTCCAGGATGGCATCCAGCGAGCCCGAGGTCTCCCCCGCGCGCACCAGGTTGATGTAGAGCCGGCTGAAGAGCTTTTGGCGGCTCAGGGCCTCGCTGAGGTTGGCTCCCCCCTCCACCTCGAGCCGGATGTCCTTGATGATTTCCCGGAACTTTTTCTTCTCGGTCTGCCGTTCCAGGATGGCCAGGGCCTGCACGATGGGCAGCCCGGCCCCCAGCATCGTGGCGAGCTGGCGGCTGAAGATGGCCAGGTCCTTGAGGCCCGGCTTGGGCTCCAGGCCCGGCAGCTTGACCTCGGCCTGCAGTCCACGGCCCGGTTCCCTAATTTCAGCGATGAAAAGCCCCTTCTCGCGCAGGATGCGGGCCGCAGAACGGACATCATCGGCCTCGATGACCGCGTTGATGAGCCGCCCCTGCTTGTCGCGGGCCTTATACTGGTAGGTTGGCATACTGGCCTCAGTATAGCCCCGTCGGGGCCAGGCTTGGGTGAGGTATGAGCGAGGGCGCTTTGAAAGCCCAACTGCTGGCGGTGCTCTTTGCCGCAGGGCGGCCGGTCTCCCTGCGCGAGCTGGGGCCTTTGGCCCCGGAGGAGGCCCTGCTGCGGGCCATCGAGGCCCTGGGCCGCGAGCTGGAAGGGGGGCAGGCCGGGGTGCAGCTCGAGCGGGTGGCAGGGGGTTGGCGGCTGGTGGTCCACCCCGCGCACCTGGAGGCGGTGGAGCGGGTGCTGCGCCCAAGCCCACCCCGCCTCTCCAGGGCAGCCCTGGAGGTGCTGGCCATCCTTGCCTACCAGCAGCCCCTCACCCGCGCCGAGCTCGAGGCCCTGCGGGGCAAGAGCGTGGAGGGGGTTTTGGAGGGGCTGTTGGAGCGGGGGCTGGTGCGGGTGGTAGGGGAGAAGGAGGCCGTGGGACGGCCCAAGCTCTACGGGACCACGGAGCGCTTCCTGGAGGTTTTCGGCCTGGAAAGCCTGGACGACCTGCCGCCTTTGGGGGAAGGGCCGGTGCTTTTGCTGCGGGGCTAGGGGGCCTGGTTCGTTATAATGCCGCGGGATAGACGGAGGCTCGGTGACGATTCGGGTAGACCTGGTTCCCAAACCCCCATACCCAAGGCCGGTGCTCCTGGTGGAGGTGTTCTGCGGAAGCGCAGCGGGTCTCCTGCTTGCGCGGGGCGCGCGAGAGGTCTGGGTGGCCAAAAGCGTGCGGGCTGCGCGGGTGCTGGCCGGCCAGGAGGGGCTGCTTTTGGGCGAGGAGGAGGCCCTGCCCCCAGAGGGCTTCCACCACGGCCTTTCGCTTTCGGCGCTTGGCCGGCTTGAGGTGGCAGGGCGAAGCTGCGTGCTGCTGGCCCCCAGCCTGGCCGCAGTCCTGGAGCATGCCCCGCTGGGTAGTGCCCTGGCCTACTTTCGCAACGCCCGCTCAGCGGTGCGCTACGCGCTGGAGGAGCGCCTTGACACCGTGGTGGCAGTACCCCAGGTGGGCCTCGAGCCCAGCCTGGCCCACACCGTGGCCGCGGGGTTCATAGCCCGGCGCCTGCAGCAGTCCCTGGGTTCGGAGACCCGCCTGCATGAGGGGGCCCGTATGGCCGCCAGCCTGCTCAAGGCCTTTCCCGACCCCCAGGAGGCGCTGGTGCAGTCCGAGCTGGGCCAGGCCCTCCTTCGCGTTGGGCGCAGCGAGGAGCTGGCCCTGGCCAGCCTGATCAGCGTGGAGGAGGGCGTGCCCCGCCTGGTGGAGGTGCGCCACCTGCGCGCCGCAGAGCACGGCCTGAGCAAGGACCGCTACGGATTCTGCTTCCGAGGATGAGGGTGGAACGGGTGGAGCTGCTGGGCACCCCGGTGGACCTGGTGGACCTGCCGGGGGCGCTGGCCTGGATTGAGGAGCGGATTGCCCACCCCCTGCCCCAGACCGCCCAGGTGGTCACCACCAACCCCGAGGCGGTGGTGCGGGCCCAGACCGACGCCGAGCTGCGGCAGGCACTGTGGGCCAGCGAGCTGGTCACCGCAGATGGGGTGGGCATCGTCTGGGCCGTCCAGCGGCTCACGGGCCACCGCCTGGCGGGGCGGGTGCCAGGGGCGGAGATCCTGCCGGCCCTTTTCGCCCGGATGGGGCCCAGGCTCGGGGTTTTCTTCCTGGGGGCCGCGCCGGGGGTGGCCGAGCGGGCGGCCGAGAATGCCCGGCTTCGTTGGGGCATCCGGGTTCTGGGCGCGCAGGACGGCTACTTCCAGGAGGAGGAGCCGGTGCTGGCCGCCGTTCGCGCGGCCCAGCCCGACCTTTTGGTGGTGGGGATGGGGGAGCGGCAGGACACCTTCATCTACCGCCACAAGGCCCGGCTGGGGGCCAGGGTGGCCATCGGGGTGGGGGGCATGCTGGACGTGCTGGCCGGGAAGGTGCGGCGGGCCCCGCTCTGGGCCCAGCGGCTTGGGCTGGAGTGGCTGGTGCGCATCGCCACCGACCCCAGGCGCTGGCGCCGCTTTCCCCGTCTGGTGGAGTTCGTGCGGCTGGTGCAGCTCGAGGCTCAGCGCAGGGGGAAGCCCCCCCCAGGGGGGTCGTAGGGGCCGGCCACGAACTCCCCCATGCCCCGGGCCAGCACGGGCTGGCCCCGCCAGCTCCCTACCCCCACCACCGGGCCCTCCCAGTAGGCCACGCGGGTGGAGGCGGAGAGGAGCTCCTGTTCCTTGCGCAAGGGCTCCAGCCGGAGCGAAAGCCCTTCAGCCTCCACCTGCCAGGCCAGGGCGTAGGTGCGGCCCGAAGGGGAGGTCCAGCTCTCCAGCGGGGTCATCCGCAGCCCGACCACCTCCTCCACCCGTCCTTGGGGGTTGGTGGCCGAGCCCGCGAGCTGGACCACCTGGCCCTGGGTGTTCTTGACCCGGTAGAGCATCAGGTCCACCCCGTTGGAGAGGTGGAGGCCGAACCAGTCCCAGATGGCCCCCAGGCTGCCGCCGCCCCCTAGCTGGTCGCCCCACTGGTGGTCCATCCAGGCTTCGCCCTGCACCCTTCGCCCCAGCAGGGTCCCCTCCAGGGCCAGCCGGGTGTAAGAGACGTAGTACATCCGCCCGGTCTCGGCGGTGCCGGAGTAGCCCGGGGGGTGGACCACTGCGGGCTTCAGCGGGGTGAGCCGTACTTGGATAGGGCCGGCGGCTAGCTGGAACTCCCGGCCCTCCTGCCGAAGCTGCCAGTCGCCCTGCTGGATAAACAGGGGGGGGTAGCGCACCACGCTGTCCCCGAAGGGCCGGTCGAAGCGGAAGTCGAAGCGTTCCTCAAAGGTCTTCTGGTTGGCCCTGAGGTCGGTGATGGCGATATGGGAGGCGTGGTAGGGGCCGGGGAAGAAGAGGGCCGGTCTGAGGGGGCCCACCTGCCAGTCTTGCGGGGCGTAAGCCTTGAAGAAGGCCCAGTGGAAGGCCAGGCCGGCCTCGGGAAGGTAGCTCGAGACGTACCACCACTCCAAGGGTGCGTTGTGGGGCCCCCAGGCCTCCGGGCGGGGGGGGCGGCTGGGGTCCACGCCCTCCAGGGCGGGCAGGCATCCAGCGAGAAGGATGAGGAGAAGAAGCCCAAGGCGCATACGGGTTGAGTGTAGGCCGAGGGGTTCGGGCCTGGCTGTAGCCCCGCGTAGAATCGGGCCTGTGACCGATACCCACTGCCATCTGGACCACATGGAGCCCGAAGAGGCCCAAGCAGCCCTCCAGGCCGCCCGCCACTTCCGGGCCCTTCTGACCATAGGGACCGACCCGGTGCGCAACCGCCAGGCGCTTTCGTGGGCCGAGGCCCATCCCCGGGTCTTCGCCTCGGTGGGCCTGCACCCCACCGAGGCCCACCTGCTCTCGCCGGAGCTCGAGGCCGACCTGGCCCATCTGGCTGCCCACCCCCGGGTGCGGGCCATAGGCGAGAGCGGGCTCGACTTCTACTGGCGGCCCGAGACCCGGGCGGCCCAGTACCGGGCCTTGGAGTTTCAGCACCGCCTGGCCCTGGAGCGGGGGCTGCCCCTGGTCCTCCACGTGCGGAGCCGGGGGGGCGAGGCCGAGGCCGAGCTGGCCCGCTGGCTTTTGCAGCACCGTCCACCCCGCTTCGTGCTCCACGCCTTTGGCGGGCACCCCGAGCTGCTCGAGGCGGGGCTTCGCCTGGGGGGGTACTTCAGTTTCGCCGGCCCCCTTACCTACAGGAAAAACCAGGCCTTGCGCGAGGCAGCCCGTCGGGTGCCCCTCGACCGGCTTTTGGTGGAGACCGATGCCCCCTTCCTGCCCCCCGAGCCCCACCGCGGCCGGCGCAACCAGCCGGCCTGGGTGGTCTATACCCTGGCCCGCCTGGCCGAGCTTTTTGGGCTTGGGCTGGAGGAGATGGAGGCCCTCACCGACCAGAACGCGCGGACCTGCTTCGGGCTTGACCAAAGGCCCTCAGGCCCGTAAGATGCGGGGCGGAATGCTGTGGCTGGCCAATTGCTGAACCTGGGGGTACCTTGGACCCCCGATACCGCGCTGTATCGGGGGTTTTCGCTTGGGGCCCGGCCGCAGCCACACAGGAGCCGGCATGTGTAGAACCCTAGCCCGCGAAGTTTCCCGTCATGTTGGCCAGAACATCGTTCTGCAGGGCTTTTTGCACTGGAAGCGCGATCTGGGCGGGATTCGCTTTGTGCTTTTGCGCGACCGGAGCGGGGTGGTGCAGGTGGTGGTGGACAGGCGCTTCGAACTGCCGCTGGCCGAGTCCTCCATGAAGGTGGTGGGCAAGGTGGTGGCCAACCCCAAGGCCCCGGGTGGCTACGAGGTGCTGGCCGAACACATCGAGTTCTACGCCAAGGCCACCGAGCCCAGCCCCATCGAGATTCCCAAGGAGGCCTGGCGGGCCAACCCTGATACCCTGCTGGAGTACCGCTACGTGAGCCTGCGGGGCGAGAAGGCCCGGGCCCCTCTTAAGCTCCAGGCCGCGCTGGTGCGGGGTTTTCGCGCCTATCTGGACGGGCAGGGCTTCACCGAGATCTTCACCCCCAAGATCGTCTCGGCAGGGGCCGAGGGGGGGAGCAACCTCTTCGGCATCGACTATTTTGAACACCGGGCCTACCTGGCCCAGTCGCCCCAGCTCTACAAGCAGATTATGGTGGGGGTTTTCGAGCGGGTCTACGAGGTGGCCCCGGTGTTCCGCGCTGAGCAGCACGCCACCAGCCGCCACCTGAACGAGTACCTGTCCTTGGACGTGGAGATGGGCTTCATCGAGTCGGAGGCCGAGGTGATGGACCTGGAGGAGGAGCTGCTGCGGGCCATGCTCGAGGAGGCCCGCCACCTGGCCGACCACGAGGCCCGGATTCTGGGGGTGGAGTGGCCCAACACCCGCGAGATGCCCCGGCTGGAACACCACGAGGCCCGCCGCATCCTGCGGGAGGAGCTGGGGATGCCGGTAGGGGCCGACTTCAACGAGGAGGCCGAGCGGGCCCTGGGGGCCTGGGCCAAGGAGCGATGGGGGGTGGACTTCCTCTTTGTGACCAGATACCCCGAGTCGGCCCGGCCCTTCTACGCCTACCCCGAAGGGGACGGCACCACCCGCGGTTTCGACCTGCTCTTCCGGGGGTTGGAGATCACCTCAGGAGGTCAGCGCATCCACCGCTACGAGGTTCTGCTGGAGCAGCTACGCAAAAAAGGGCACGACCCCGCCCAGTTTGCAGGCTATCTGGAGGTTTTCAAGTACGGCATGCCCCCCCACGGCGGCTTCGCCATCGGCGCTGAGCGCCTCACCCAGCGCCTGGCCAACCTGCCCAACGTGCGCTACGCGCGGGCCTTCCCCCGCGACCGCCACCGCCTTACGCCCTAGCGGCGCAGCCTGAGGACCCCCTGGGTAACCTGCTCCTCGATGCCCAGCTCGAGCCGCATCTTTTCCAGCCGCTCGAAGAGGCGCTCGGGGCTTACCCCCAGGTGCTTGGCTAGGGTGTTGAGCTTTTGCTCGCTGTAGAGGGTGCTCAGGGTGAGGGCCAGGGCCTCGCGGTACTTGGGGCCCAGCACCACCTCCAGGGTCTTGAGGCGGAGCTGGATTTCAAACCACTCGAGTTTCTCCGTTTCGTTCGCCATGTTTTCTCCAAAGGGGTAGCCCCATCCTCCAGGCCAGCCCCACAAACACCGCCAATCCTACCAGCCCACCGCCCAGAAGGGGTAGCAGGTTGTGGAGGAACTGGCCCGGGGCGCCTAGCCAGGAGGCCACCCCCTGGGCCGCGAGTCCGGCCGGCAAAGCGGCCAGGCTGGCCTTGAGCACCGTGGCCCCGAGCGCGCGGGCCCGAAGCAGCCCCAGCCGCTCCAGCCGCCAGGCATAGGCCCAAAGCCCAGCCCACCCGGCGGCGGCGGTGGCCAGGTTCAGCACGAAAAGGCCCTCTCCTCGCAAAAGCCAGTAGCCCAGGGTGTTAAGGAGGGCCACCCCCACCGTGATGCGCACCGCCTGCCCTACCTGCCCCGCCGCGTAGAAGCCCCGCAGCAGGAGCTGGTTGAGGCCCCAGGGCAGGAGGGCCAGCCCCAGGGCCTGCACCGTTTCGGTGGTGAAGGCCCGGTTGGCCTCGGAGAAGTTAGGGGTGATGGCATAGATAAGCCCTACCGCCCAGGGCCCCAGGGCCACCATCATGGCCGAGGTGAAGCCCAGGGGAACTGCCAGCCGGGTGAGGAGGCGGTCTAAAAGGGCCCGGGCCTCGGGGCTGCCCCCGAGGGCCGAGAGCCGGGGAAAGGCGGCCATGGCCGGGGAGACCGCCAGAAGGCCCAGGGCGGTGGTAAAGAGGAGCTCGCCGTTTTGGAAGCCGGTCACCGCGGCGGTGGGGTAGGCGGCCAGGATGCTGAGGAGCACCAGGTTCAAAAACTGCCGCACCGAGGTGGTGAAGGCAAAGGGCCCGATGCGGGCCAGGGCAGTGCGGAAGGCGGGGTGCCAGCGGAACTCTAGGCCGTAGCCCCGCAGGCCCGGGAGCTGGACCAGGGCCTGCAGGAGGCCGCCTATGGTGACCGAAAGCCCCAGCGCCACCACGCTGTTGGGGAAGAGCAGCATCAGGCCGATGGCCCCCAGGTTGAAGGCCATGGGGCTGAAGCTGGAGAGGCCGAAGCGCTCGCTCGACTGCAGCACGGAGGAGAAGAGCGCGGCCATGGAGATGGCCAGCAAAAAGGGCAGCACCAGCCTTACCAGCAGCACGAGCTGTTCGAAGACCTCGGGGGCCCGCAGGGGGCTCTCTTGCTGGAGGGCGGCCTCGGCGAGCCAGAGCAGCGCGCCGGCAATCTCCCGGGCGAAGAGGAGGCCCAGGCCCAAGACTACCAGGTTCACCCCCAGCAGGAAGGCTCCAAAGCGCCGGGCAAAGCGCCGGGCTTCCTCAGGGGAAAGCTGGGCCAGCACCGGGATCAGGGCGTTCTGGATGGCCCCTTCGGCCAGCAGCTCGCGCAGCAGGTTGGGAATCCGGTAGGCCACCCAGAAGGCGTCCTTCAGGCTGTCGGACAAGGGGAGGTTGGCGAGGAGGGTCTGGCGCACCTGGCCCAGAAGACGGCTCGCCAGGGTGCCCCCCATGACCAAGAGGGTGTTGCGCAGAAGGCGGGACATGATGGGCTCAGTCCAGCCAGCGCACCCGGCTGCCCTTGGGCGATTTTTCCACCTGCAGCCGGGCCGGCAGCCGTTCGGCCAGGGCCTCCACGTGGGTCACGATGCCCACCAGCCGGCCCTGGGTAGGCAAGGCCTCCAGCATGCCCGCCACCTGTTCCAGGCTCTCGGCGTCCAGGGTACCGAAGCCCTCGTCCAGAAACAGGGCCCCGATCCGGCCCTGCGAGAAGTGCTCGGATAGGGCCAGGGCCAAAGCCAGGCTGGCCATGAAGCTCTCCCCGCCCGAGAGGGTGCGGACCGGGCGGATGGCGTCGGTCCAGCGGTCGTATACCTTGTACTCGTTGTCCTCCAGGTGCAGGGTGTAGCGGTTTTGCGAGAGGGTCTGGACCAGCTCCGAAGCCCGCTGGATGAGGCCCCTCTGGTAGCGCTCCAGCAAGTAGTCCGGAAAGCGGTCGCCCCGCAGGTCCTGGGCGAGCTTTTCCCACAGCTCGCCCTTTCGGGTAAGCTCGGCCTTTTCCTTTTCGCACTGGCGTTTGCGCCTGAGGTCGCCCTCCAGCCGCTCCAGCTCGGCCTGGGCGGCCCCCAGGGCCCGCTGGGTTTCCTCGAGGGCGGTTTTCAGGGCTTGCAGCTCCTCCCTAGCGGCCCTGAGCATTTCAGGGGCGATGGGGGTCTGGCCCTGGAGCTCCTTTTCCAGCGGGCCGAGCTGGGCCTCGAGCCCGGCCCCCTCCTTCTGGTGGGCCTCCAGCCGCCTTTGCAAGGCGGCCTGCTCCTCCTCCGCTAGCCGGGCCTCTTCGACTGCCCGCAGGCCCTCGAAGCCCGCCTCCTGCAGCAGGGCCGTCAGGGTGTTCCGCTGGGCCTTTAGCGCTTCCTCGAGGCTTGCCAGCGCCTCGCCCTTGCTCTGAGCCTGGAGCCGGGCCCCGTCGCGCTCCTGCTCTAGCTGGGCGAGCTTCTGGGCGGCCTCCTCCAGGGCTTTGTGCTCCTGCTCCAGCTCCTTCTGGTAGGCCTCCACGCCCCTGCCCCGGGTGGCCTGGCGCAGCGCTTTGGCCAGGTCGGCGAGCCTGCGCTGGCGCTCTTCCCTCACCGCCTCCATGCTTTGCACGCTGTGGGCCTCGAGCCTGGACCCTATGTTTTCCAGCCGCTCCCGCAGCTTTCTCAGCTCATCCTCCCGCGCTTGCAGGGCTTCTTCCAGCCGGGGCAGGCTGTCCTGCCGGATTTTTTGCACACCCCGCTGCTCCTTGTACTCGCCCCTGAGCTGTTCCAGCCTGCCCTCCAGCTCCCTGACCTCGGCCTCCAGGGGAGGCAGGGGGTCCTGGGGGGGTGGGGGCGGCAGGGTGCGCACGGGCTGCTGGCAGAGCGGGCAGGGCGCCCCCGGCCTGAGGTGGGCGTGGTACTGGGCGAGGCCGGCCTGCAGCCGAAGGGCCTCGAGCCGTCGGCGCGCCTCCTCCAGCCGAGCGCCGCACGCCTTCCCCTCGCTTTCCAGCTCCCCAAGCCGCTCCTTCAGACGAACCAGCGCCTGCCGGGCCTCTTCCAGTTCCCGTGCCGCTTCCCTTGCCTTTTGTTCGCTCTGCTCGAGCTGCTTTTGCAGCTCCTGCCTTTGGCGCAGGAGTTCCTCAGCCGCCTTAAGGGCTTCCAGCCGCGCTGGCTCGAAGGGCAAAGGGTCGGGGTGCTCCAGGTGCAGGCTGGCCCCGTACTGCTCGAGCAGCTGGGTCTGGAGCCTGAGCTCCCCCATGCGGGCCCGCTCCTCCTTCAGGGCCTGGAGCCGGGTGGGGTCGCAGGTTTTCCGTAGCTCCTCCAGGCTGCGCTCGAGCTCGGCCAGCCTTCCCTCCGCCCTTTCCCGCTCCTGCCGCGTTCGCTCCAGCCGCTCCTCCGCCTCCCGGTAGGCCCGCACCTGCGGCCAGAGCTGCTCGGCCCTTTGGGCCCGCTCCAGGCGCTGCCTGACCCCCTCCATCTCGGCCTGGGCCCGCTCCCAGTTTTCCCGCTGCCGCCTCAGGCTTTCCAGACGGGCAAACTTTTCCGCCAGCTCTTCCAGCCGGCGCACCTCGGCTTCTTGCCGGCCCACCTGGCGGCCTAGGCTCTCTTTTCGTCCGCTGAGCTGGCTTATGCTCTCCCTGAGCTCCCCAAGCCGCGCCTCGCTGGCTTCGGCCAGGGCCCGAAGTTCGCCTTCCAGATGGGCCTTCTTCTCGTTCAGCTCCTTGAGGTTTTGCCTTGCCCTTTCCTGCATGTGTTCCAGGACGCCAAGGCCATAGAGCCCGATCAGGGTCTCCCGCCTCTCCTTGGGTGAGCCCCGCAGGAACAGGTCGAACCGACCCTGCGGCAGCAGGATGGCCCGGGTAAAGGCCTCGTAGTCCATGCCCAGGAGCTCCGCCAGCTTTCTGTCGAGCTCGCGGGCCTTGGTGGAGGCGGGGTGGGTCCGCCACCGCCCGGCTTCCTGGTACTCCAGCCGGCTCTGGTTTTCCTCCCCCACCACCCGCACCACCCGCCAGAGGCCTGTCCCCAGGCTGAACTCCAGCTCCACCCGCGCCAGGCTGGCCTGGGGGTGCCTGAGCTCCTCCAGGCCGCGGCTCCCGATGCGGGGAGTGGTTTTGTACAGGGCAAAGGTGATGGCGTCCAGAAGGGTGCTCTTGCCCGCCCCGGTGGGGCCGGTGATGGCGAAGAGCTCCACATCGTCAAAGGGGACTTCCTGGCGCTCGAGGTAAGCGCCAAAGCCTTCAAGGGCAAGTCGGAGAGGGCGCATGGCTAGATTCTGCTGGGTTGGAGGCTTTCCTCGAGCACCTCGCGGAAGGCCCGCAAAAGCTCGGGTGGGGCCTCCTGGCCGTTTTGTTCCTGGTGGTAGGCCGCGTAGATCTCCGTCCAGTCCGGCAGCCCGGGAGCTGGCTCCTGGGAGGGGAGAGAGGGGGCCTCGGGCAGCTCGAACTCCACCTCCAGCAGCCTTTCCTGCTCCCGGAAAAGCCGCTCGCGCAGGCTGGGGCTGCCCCGGCCCCGGATCACCACCTTGCTGTAGCCGGGAAAGCGCCGCACCTCCTCCCAGCGCCGGTCCAGCTCCTCCAGGGGAAAGCGGAAGGTTTTGAGGGGCCTGCCCCAGCGCTCGTTTATCGGGTGGACTATGGGGGGTTTGCCCGCCTCAACCTCCACCATCAGGGCCCCTCGGGGGCTTTCCTCGTGCTCTCCGAAATCGAGCTGGATGAGCGAGCCCGGGTACCAGGCCACCGGGGCCTCGCAGACCTGCTGCTGCTGGTGCAGGTGCCCCAGGGCCACGTAGGTCAGGTGCTGGGGCAGGTGCTGGGGCAGTAGGACGTAGCTGTTGGTGGTGTGGAAGACGAACTCCCCCCCGCCCAGCCTGCCCCCCTCCACGGCCAGGTGGGCCATCAGCAAGAAGAGGCCTCCCCCAGAGCCCTGGGTCAGGTTGGCGATGATTTTGCGCATTCCCTCGCCATAAGCGCCTTTCCAGACCTCGCGCCCCTGGCGGAGGTGCTCGACCCGGACCAGCCGGCGCTCGGAGAGAAAGGGCAGCAGGGCCACCCGGGCCCCCCGGACCTCCACCGTGCCCCCCTCCTCGGCAAAGCGCAGGCGGCCGCGGGCGGTGGCGCCGGTCAGGGCCAGCAGGGGAGCCAGCGCTTCCAGGCGCTCCTGGTTGTCGTGGTTGCCGGCGATGACCAGGGCCGGTACCCCCAGCTCCCTGAGCCGCACGAAGAACTCGAAGGCCGCAGCCTCGGCCTCGGTGCTCACCACGCTGCGGTCGAAGATATCGCCCGCCACCAGCACCAGCTCGACCCTTTCTGAGCTTACCAGCTCGAGCAGGCGGTGGAGGGCTTCCCGCACCTCTTCGGTCCGCTCCCGGCCCTTGAGGACCCGGCCCAGGTGCCAGTCTGCGGTGTGCAGAATTCGCATGGCCTGATTCTACCCCGGCGATGGCTAACCCTTGGGAAGGCGCAGGGGCGGAGAGCAAGGGCCTTTGGGGATGGGGGCAGGCATTCGGGGGTGACCGCCAGCTCCGCACTTGGCTGTCATGCCACCGCAGGGGCTTCGCTGGGCTTTTCGGCGATGGCCGCCTGGGTGCTGGCGATGGCCACCTCGATCATGTCGTCGGTGGGTTCTTGCACGGTGAGCATCTGGAACTTGAAGCCAAGCCAGCGGAAAAAACGCGAGAGGGGGTCTTGGTGGGTGGCCGAGAAGCGCAGCACCTCGTAGGCCACCGCGGCCACCACCGGGATGAGCAGGAGCCTGGGAAAGATCCAGTACCAGGCCACGGTAAGAGGTGGGAAGAAGCTGTAGATGAAAACCCCCACCACCGCGGTAAACGCGATGAAGCTGGTGCCGCAGCGGGGGTGGTAGGCCGGCTGGGCCCGCACGTTTTCGACTGTTAGCGGAAGGCCCTTCTCATAAGCCGCGATGGCCTTGTGCTCGGCCCCGTGGTACTGGAAGAAGCGCCGCATCTCCTTGGTGCGGCCCAGGAAGGCCAGGTAGCCCACCAGAATGGCGCTTTCGAACAGAGCTGCCAGCAGGTAGAAGAGGAAGCGGAAGCGCTCCTCGTCCACCAAAAACCCCGCGAGCCGGGCCGGCAGCCAGACGAAAAGACCGATGGCAAGGAGGAGGGAGAAGGCCAGGGTGCCGTAGAGGGTTGCGCCGGAGAGTTTTTCATCCTCTTCCCCCGCGAGCTCGGCGCTGCGCGAGAGCGATCGGTAGGAGATGCTGAGGGCGTCCCACAGCGCCACCACCCCCCGCAGCAAGGGCAGCCGGGCCCAGGGGTACCTGAGGGTCAGGGCCAGCTCCTCGTGGCGCTCCACGTGGATGCGCCCATCGGGCAGGCGCACGGCCAGGGCCCAGGCCTGGGGGGCCTTCATCATCACCCCTTCCAGCGCGGCGCTGCCGCCTAGTGATGCGGTGTTCAGGCTCGAGCGTCTCATCCCCACCATCCTAGCCCATCCCCGGTTTTGGGCTACCTGGGCGTGGGAATCAGGGCGGGGATTCGGACGAGGCGGGGGTTACGGAACCACAGCTCGCAGCGGTTCAGGCCAGCGAAGGGGGTGGGCACCCGCACCTCGAAGAAGGCCCTTTCGCCGGGCATGAGGTTGCGGTCGGCCAGAGGGGCGGAATGGGTGGCTATGCGCAGCCCCGGTCCTACCACCCGCACGTTGGCCCGCAGGTCGGAGATGGGCCTCGAGCCGGTGTTGAGCACCATTCCCTGCACCAGCACCCCCCTGGGGAAGGCCTTGCAGCTCCAGGCAAGCACCCGCAGGCGGTAGGCCTCGGGCTGGCCCAGGGCTATTCCCGCTGCCAACAACACCCCGAGGGACAAAAGCAAATGCTTCATAGCGTCGGCTGGACTGCCGCCGACTTGAGTTTGACCCGGCCCGATTTGAAGGCTGTGAGAGCAAAAAACCCCACCTGGGGTGGGGTGGGTGGTCGAGGAGACTGGATTTGAACCAGCGACCCCCTGCTCCCGAAGCAGGTGCGCTACCAGGCTGCGCTACTCCTCGCCGCCAGCACACGAGTATAGAGGGAAACGGATTTTTTGTCTATGCCTTTTGAGTCTTCCGTCACAGCTTTTCTCGCTTGTCTGGCCGTAGAGTACGGCACGGAGGTGAGATTATGTATCCGTTTAAGCTACCCGATCTGCCCTATCCCAAGGATGCCCTGGAACCCCACATCGATGCCCAGACCATGGAGATTCACCACGGCAAGCACCACGCCACCTATGTGAACAACCTGAACGCGGCCCTCGAGAAACACCCCGAGCTGCACGGCTGGAGCATCGAGGAGCTGCTCGAGAAAATCGCCCAGGTGCCTGAAGACATCCGCACCGCTGTGCGCAACAACGGCGGCGGCCACCACAACCACACCCTCTTCTGGGACATCCTAACCCCTGGGGGAGCCAAGGAGCCCACCGGCCGGCTGGCCGAGGCCATCAACGCCACCTTCGGTTCCTTCGAGGAGCTCAAGAACCGGATGAACCAGGCTGGCCTGGCCCGCTTTGGTTCTGGCTGGAGCTGGTTGGTGAAGGACAAGGAGGGCAAGCTTTTGGTCTACAGCACCGCCAACCAGGACTCCCCCCTGATGGAAGGGCACATCCCCCTGCTGGGCATCGACGTCTGGGAGCACGCCTATTACCTCAAGTACCAAAACCGTCGCGCGGACTATCTGGCCGCCATCTGGAACGTGATCAACTGGGACAAGGTGGCCAGCCGCTTCTAACGGCCTGCCTGCGCCCCGGGGCGCATCCGGGCGGCGGCCCTTTGCCAGTCCTGGCTTCGGGCCAGGCTGGTGCCTATCAGCACCCCATCGAACAGCTCGACGATTTCCTCGAGCTCCTCTGGCTTGCTGTAGCCCGACTCGGCCACTAAAAGCCCCTGGAACCCCCTGGCGCGGGCCAGCCGCCCCAGCCTGGGGGCGTTTTTCCGGTCGACGCGCAGGTCGACCAGGTTGCGGTTGTTGACCCCAATGATGGAAGCCCCTGCGGCCAAAGCCAGCTCGAGCTCGGCCTCGTCGTGCACCTCTACCAGCGCGTCCAGCCCCTCGGCCCGGGCCTGCCTCAGGTAGGCCTCGGTCAGGGGCCCCAGCAGGGCTACGATGAGCAGCACCGCCGAGGCCCCCAGGGCGCGGCTTTGGGTGATTTGCAAGGGGTGCACAGTGAAGTCCTTGCGGAGTACGGGCAGCGCCACCGCCTCGCGCACCGCCTTCAGGTCCTGGTCGGAACCGGCGAAGTAGTGGGGCTCGGTGAGCACGCTGATGGCCTGGGCCCCCCCGGCCTGGTAGGCCCGGGCCACGGCGGCCGGGTCCAGCTCCAGCGCAATCTCCCCTTGGGAGGGGCTTTTGCGTTTGACCTCGGCAATGAGGGAAAGGCCCGGCTGGCGCAGGGCCTCCGCAAAGGAGGGAGGGGCCTCCTTGGGGGGGGTAAAGGAAGCCCCCTCCAGCGCTCGCACCTCGGCCAGGCGCCGCCGGGCAATCTCCCCCAACACCCCGGGCACCTTGGAAAGCTCCGGAATCATGCTGCCATGCTACTCTATTTCCTCCCAGCAGGGCCGGATTTGCTAGCATACCTGCTATGAAAGGCGTGGTGCTGGCCTTGGGAGGGGGTGGGGTGCGGGGAGCAGCCCACCTGGCCCTGCTCGACGTGCTGCGGGAGGCCCGGATACCCATAGCCGGCCTGGCGGGCAGCTCGGCGGGAGCCCTGGCCGCCGCGATGTATGCCTTTGGCCACAGCCTGCGCCCGGCCGAGCTGGCCGAGTGGCTCAAGGATCCCGAGATCGAGCGCCTGCACAAGAATGGGGCCCTTTACCAGGTAAGCCGGCTGGTGGACTTCGTGCGGCGCCCCTACCTGGCCGAGGGGCACAGGATCCGCCAGGGCTTCCGCAGCCTGTTTGGCGACCGGCGCATTGAGGAGAGCCCCGTTCCCCTGGTCATCCAGGCCTGCGATGTGCACACCGGCGAGCTGGTGATGCTGCGGGCCGGACCGGTGGCCGAGGCCCTGATGGCCAGCAGCGCGGTGCCCAGCGTCTTCCCCCCGGTTCGCTGGCACGGCCGCTTGCTGGTGGACGGCGATGTGGCTGAAAAGGTGCCGGTCACCGCGGCCCGGGCCCTGGCCGCGGGGCCGGTGGTGGCGGTGGATGTCTCCAACAAGCCGGTGCCCACCGAGCCTAAGACCGCCCTCGAGGCTGCGTTCATGGCAGGGGAGGCTTCGCGCCGCCGTCTGCTGGGCCTGGCCCTGGCCCAGGCCGACCTGGTCATTGCCCTGGCCGCCGACCCGCCCATCGAGACCTTCGACGCGGCCCAGGCCGAGCGGGCCTACGAGCTGGGCCGGGTCCGAGCCGAGGCCGCTTTGCCCCGCATTCGGCAGCTACTGGCCGAGCCCCCGCCCCCGCGCCCCCCCTGGTGGCAGCGCCTGCCAAAGCTGCCAAAGCCCGGCCCCATACCCCAGAAGACCTAGCCCCAGAAAGCCGAGGGCCAGGGCCGGCTGCCCCAGCCGGTCCAGCAGGAGGGCGCCCAGGCCCCCTGCCCCAAGCCACAGGGCATCCAAAAGGGCCTGATGGACCAGGCGGTGGGGCGACCTCGAGCGAAGCCGCACCTGCAGCACCAGGCCCATGCAGAGAAGCCAGAATACCCCCACCCCCCAGGCCGCCCAGGCCGGTGCCCCCCGCAGGTCGGGCAGGGTCCAGTGGGCCAGCAGCAGGTGGAAGCCCTGGAGAAGAAGCGCCAGCAGGCTGAGCTGCAGCAGACCCCGCTGCCTCAAGCGAGGGGGGGCGCTTTTGTCCAGCAAAGCCCAGAGGTGAAGCCTCATGCCCGGCGGCGAAGCCCCTGCCAGACCAGCCCCAGGGCCAGAAGCCCCAGCCCCTGCAGCTCCATCTGGGGGTTGTTGGGGATGAGCAGGAAGGCCGAGGCCAGGTAGAGCAGGCGTTGGAGAGGGTTGGCCGGGCCCCACAGGTAGCCCAGGGTGGCCCCCGAAAAGGCTACCAGCCCCAGCAAAGCGCTCAGAACGATGCGGGCGCCCTCGAGTACCCCGTCTACCCCGATGAGCAAGAGCCCCGGGTTGAAGAAGACCATGTAGGCCAGAAGGGCGGTGCGCAGCTCGTAGACGAAGCCCTGCACCCCTGTTTGAAAGGGGTTGCCCCGGGCGATGGCCGAGGCAGCGTAGGCCGCTAGGGCCACGGGGGGCGTGGAGTCGGCCATGATGCCGAAGTAGAAGGCGAACATGTGGGCCACAATCTTCAGAACTGGCACCTCGATGCCCGAGAAGGTGAGGCTGCCATAGTCCAGG
Organism: Meiothermus sp. QL-1; assembly: GCF_003351145.1. NCBI lineage: Bacteria > Thermotogati > Deinococcota > Deinococci > Thermales > Thermaceae > Meiothermus > Meiothermus sp. QL-1. The sequence continues at coordinate 126,112 of NZ_QQSV01000003.1, forward strand.
CCGTTTCGTTGGGCAATCTGGACGATCACCGGCACCACCAGGCTGGCCATGACCACATAGTTGGCGGTGGTGGGCAGGCCCATACCCAGCACCAGGCAGATAATCTGGGCCAGGAAGAGGGTGACGAGGAGGTTGCCCCCGGAGATGGTCTGCAGCAGGTCGGCCAGGCCGAAGCCGATGTTGGTGATGAGCACCACCGCGATGATGATGCCGGCCATGGCGGTGGCGATGGCGATGCCCACCATGTTGCGCGCCCCGTTGGCGAAGCCCTCGACCAATATCCGCCCGAAGGAGGCCAGGCCCGAGCCTGCCCCCCGCCCTTCCCGCCAGGCGCGGTAGAGTTCTTGCAGCAAAACAATCCCCACCATCAGGAAGATGCTGTTGAGGGCGGCCCGTTCGGGCGAGAGCCCGGCGATGAGGAGGGCGTAGAGCAGGTAGGCCAGCGGCAGCCCATAGTGGACCCCCGCCCTGAAGGTGGGCCAGAAGCGGGGCAGCTCCGCGCGGGGCAGGCCCCGGAGGCCCAGCTTGGCTGCCTCCAGGTCCGCCAGCACGAACAGGGTGACGTAGGCCAGGAGCGCGGGCACCACCGCCATCAGCACCAAAGCCGAGTAGGGCACGCCCAGAAAGTCGGCCATGATGAAGGCCGCGGCCCCCATCACCGGGGGCATGAGCTGGCCGTTGGAGCTGGCCGCCACCTCCACCGCCCCGGCTTTCTCTGGGGTGTAGCCGGCCCGGCGCATGGCCGGGATGGTGAAGGTGCCGCTGGTGACCACGTTGGAAATGGAGGAACCCGAGACCACCCCGGTCAGCGCCGAGGAGACAATAGAGGCCTTGGCCGGCCCTCCCCGCACCCCACCCAGCAGACTGAAGGCCAGGTCGGTGAACCACTTACCCGCCCCGGCCCGCTCCAGGATGGCCCCAAAGAGCACGAAGACGAAGACCGTGCGGGCGGCTACCCCAATGGGCGTGCCCCAGATGCTGTCCGAGGCGTTCATGAAAAGCTGGCTGACCAAGGAGCGCCACTGCACCCCGGCGTGGAGCTGCCCCAGCACCCCCGGGAGCTGGCCCTGCAGCAGCCCCTGCGGTCCGGTGAGGGCGAAGAGCATGAAGAGCACGGTGATGATGGGCATGGCCGGGCCCAGGGCCCGCCAGCCGGCCAGCAGGAGCATCAGGATGGTCACGCTGCCCACCACCAGGTCGGTCTGGTTGGCCAGCCCACCGCGCACCTCAATCATCTCCTTGTACTGCCACATCACGTAGGCGGCGGAGAGGGTGGCGGTGAGGCCCAGGATCCAGTCGAACAGAGGGATTCGGTCGCGGGGGCTTTTTCTGTTGAAGGGGTAGACCAGAAAGACCAAAGCGAAAGCGAAGGCCAGGTGGGTGGCCCGGAAGAAAAGGGCGTCCAGCGAGCCCACCCAGGTGGCCCAGACCTGGAAGACGCTCCACCCTACCGCCAGGGCCAGAATCACCCAGCGCGAGGCGTCGGTGGGCTTGCGGCTGCCCAACTCAGTCTCTTCCTGCAGGCTCCGGGCCTCTTTGGCTCCCTCCATAGTCCTCCTCCAAGTTTTGCGTCCATCAGAAGCAAACCGGTATATTCTTGCACAAAACCTTTTCGAGCGCAAAGAAAAAGGGCCGGCTTTAGCCGGCCCCGACGACTAGGAGTCCTAGCGGATGATGCGCTTTTCCCGGTAGTAGCGCTCTGCCCCAGGGTGCAGGGGGATGGGCAGGTTGCGGGCCGCGGTGTTCACGTTGAAGAAGCGCTGCAGGTTGGGGTGGATAGAGCGGAACTCAGGGTTGTCGAAGGTAGCCTTCATCATGTTGTAGACCACGTCCGGGCTCACGCTTTCGGCTGCAATCCACATGGCGAAGACCGCCACTGAGGGGGTGGTCACATCCACGCCGCGGTAGAGGCCCCCCTCGATGTTGAAGGCCCGGTAGAAGGGGTACTTTTTGGCCAGCTCCTGCACCCGGTTGTACTCCACCTCCACGAGCTGGATGCGCAGGGTCTGGGCGGCCTGGCTGATGACCGCCGCCCCCAGACCGCCGGTGAAGAAGAAGGCGTCGGCCCGGCCGTCCTGCATCAGGGCCAGGGCGTTGTTGGGGTTGACCCGGATGGCCTCGCGCAGGTCGCTTAGACTCAGGCCGTAGGCCTCCAGGATTTGCCGGGCGTTTTGCTCGGTGCCCGAGCCCACATCGCCGATGACTACCCGCTTGCCCCTGAGGTCGGCGATGGTGTTGATGCCGGCGCCAGCGCGGGCCACCACGTGCACCACCTCGGGGTAGAGCACCCCCACCGCCCGGATGGAGCGCACCGGCCGGCCGTCGAAGGCCGGAATACCGGTGCCGTTGTAGGCATAGTAGGCGATGTCGTTCTGGGCCAGGGCCATCTGCAGCTCGCCGGAGGCGATGGCGTTGATGTTGAAGACCGAGCCGCCGGTAGAGCGGGCGTTGGCCCGCACACCGATATTGGCCTCGTTGACCAGCCTGGCCATGCCGGTGGCCACCGGGAAGTAGACCCCAGTGGTCCCCCCGGAGCCGAAGGTGATGAAGGTCTGCGCCAGGGCCGAGCCAGCTAGGGCCAGCGCAGAGAGAAAGAGAAGGGGCTTCTTCATGGACGACCTCCTGTGCTATCGGGCTGATTATTCCGCAAGCCGCAAAGCGGCGTCAACCCTATCTTAGGGGAGCAGGAGGGGTAAGTTTAGGGGGTGGTGCGGCTGCGTATTGAAAAGCTGGTGCCGGGGGGGCTGGGGCTCGCCCGCACGCCAGAGGGGGTGGCGTTGGTGCGCGGGGGGCTGCCGGGCGAGGTGGTCGAGGCGGTCCTGCGCCCGCGCAAGCACCACCTGGAAGGCCGGGTGCTCCGCGTTTTGGAGCCCCATCCTGAGCGGTACCCCGGTCCTCTTCCCCCCTCGGCCGACCTCCCCCTTCACTACCCCGCCCAGCTGTCCCTAAAGCAGGCTTTGGTGGAGGAGGCCATGGAGCGGGTGGCCCGGTTGGAGCCAAGGCTGGCCCCCCTCGAGCCCAGCCCCTCCTACACGCCAGAGCCGGGCCTTTTCTACCGCACCGCGGCCCAGTACGCCCTTCACCCCCAAGGAGGGCTGGCCTACCGCCACCCCCGCAGCCACCGCCTAGAGCGGCTGGAGGAGGACCCGCTCGTTGCCCCGCCGTTGCAGGAGGCCTTCCAGCTCCTGCGGCGCTGGACCTTTGAGGGACCGGTGGAGGTGGCCTTGCGCGGCTCAATCTACGCCCAGCAGGTGCAGGTGGGCCTGATTGGGGGAGAAGCCCGCGCCCTGCGGCGGGTGGCGCTGGCCTTGGTGGAGGCGGGGCTTGCTGGGGTGGTCTGGGCCGAGGCTAGCCCCAAGGGGCGCTTTCGCGGCCAGGTCAGGCACCTGGCGGGCCAGGAGGGCCTTTTGGAGGAGTTTGGGGGGGTGCTCTCCACCATCAACGTGCAAAGCTTCGCCCAGGTCAACCCCAAGGCCGCGGCGCGGCTCTACCAGGAGGCAGCCCGTCTGGCCGGCCGGGGCGAGCGAGCGGTGGAGCTGTACGCCGGGAGCGGGGTGCTGAGCCTGCACCTGGCCCCTAGCTTTGCCCGGGTGGTGGCGGTGGAGATAAGCCCTGAGGCCATCCGGCGGGGCGAGGCCGACAAGGCGCGGCTTGGGGTGGAGAATCTGGTCTTCCGCCGGGCGGATGCCCGGGTGCTTTCCGAGTACCTTCCCGCCGAGCTGGTGGTGCTGGACCCACCCCGGGCAGGCCTCTCGCGGGAGGTTTTGGAGGGGCTCCTCAGGGGGCGGCCCGAGCGCGTGCTGTACATAGCCTGTGACCCCGTCACCTGGGCCCGCGATGTGGGGCGGCTGGTGGAGGGGGGGTACCGGCTGGCCTTTGCCCGGCCCTACGACTTCTATCCCTTTACCCACCACGTGGAGGTGCTGAGCCTGCTGGTCTGGGGCTCTTGACCCGAAGCGCGCTGCTCTTCAGAATCGGCCTCGTGCTGGCCAAACGCATTATTCCCTGCCTGGATGTCCACCAGGGCCGGGTGGTCAAGGGGGTCAACTTCGTCAACCTGCGCGATGCGGGCGACCCGGTGGCCTCGGCCCAGGCCTACGATGCGGCGGGGGCCGACGAGCTGGTCTTCCTGGATATCAGCGCCACCCACGAGGGGCGGGGGACGATGCTCGAGGTGGCCGCCCGGGTAGCCGAGCAGGTCTTCATTCCCTTCACCGTAGGGGGGGGCATCCGCAGCCTGGAAGACGCCCGGGCCCTGCTTCTGGCTGGGGCCGACAAGGTCTCGGTGAACTCGGCGGCGGTGAAGCGCCCCGAGCTTATCCGGGAGCTGGCCGACCACTTCGGCAGCCAGGCGGTGGTGCTGGCCATCGATGCCCGCCGCAGGGGCGCGGGCTGGGAGGTCTACGTGGCCGGGGGGCGGGTGCCCACCGGCCTCGACGTGCTCAGGTGGGCCGAGGAGGGGGCCCGGCTTGGGGCAGGGGAGATTCTCCTTACCAGCATGGATAAGGACGGCACCCAGGATGGCTTCGACCTGGAGCTCTGCCAGGCTGTCTCGGCGGTGGTGGGGGTGCCGGTGATCGCCTCGGGGGGGGCTGGCCGGATGGAGCACTTCGCCGAGGTCTTGCAGGAAGGGGTGGCCGACGCCGCCTTGGCGGCCAGCGTCTTTCACTTTGGCGCCATCGCCATCCCGGCCCTCAAGGCCTACTTAGCCGAGCAGGGGGTTCCCGTGCGCCGTGTATCCTGAGGGGCATGGACCTGGAGGAAGTTCGCTTTGACGAGAGGGGCCTGGTGCCGGTGGTGGTGCAGGACGCCCGCACCGGCCAGGTCCTGACCCTAGCCTACGCCAACCGCGAGGCCCTGGAGGCCACCCTCAGAACCCGCCGGAGCACCTTCTACAGCCGCAGCCGCGGGGCCCTTTGGGTCAAGGGGGAGACCTCGGGCCACACCCAGGAGGTGCTCGAGGTGCGCCTTGACTGCGACCAGGATGCGGTTCTGTACCGGGTGGTGCCGGCGGGTCCAGCCTGCCACACCGGGCGGGAGAGCTGCTTCCACCATTCCCTAGGCCCGGCCCAGCCCCACCCCCCCCTGGGCGAGGTGCTGGAGAGGGTCTACCAGACCATCCTGGCCCGGTTTGCCGCCCTGCCCGAGGACTCGTACGTGGCCCGGCTGCACAAGGCGGGGCTGGACCGCGCCTTGAAGAAGATTGGGGAGGAGGCAGGGGAGGTGATCATCGCGGCCAAGAACCCCGACCGGGAGGCCCTCGCCGCCGAGGCCGCTGACCTGGTCTTCCACCTGCTGCTGGTCCTGGCCGAACGGGGTGTGGCCCCTGCCGATCTGGCCCGGGTGCTCTGGCAGCGCCACCAGGGCTAGGCTTTGGAAGCCCTTCCTGCCCCTACGCTTGCCCCCGGCCTGGTAAGCTCGAGGCATGGAAGTCAGCGTGGACATGGATATCGAACGGCTCTTGGTGCTCGAGGTGGCTCGGGTCACCGAGCAGGCCGCCCTGGCGGCGAGCCGTCTGGCCGGGATGGGCGACAAGGAGGCGGTGGATGCGGCGGGTACCGAGGCCATGCGCCGGGTCCTCTCGGAGCTGCCCATCCGGGGCCGGGTGGTGATCGGGGAGGGCGAGATGGACGAGGCCCCCATGCTCTACATCGGGGAGGTGCTGGGGCGGGGCGGACCTGAGGTGGACATCGCGGTGGACCCGGTGGAGGGCACCAACATCACCGCCAAGGGCCTGCCCAACGCCATCACCGTGATTGCCATCAGCGAGAAGGGGGGGCTGGTGGGGGCCCCCGATATGTACATGCAGAAGCTGGTGGTGGGCCCCCCGGCGGCGGGCAAGGTGAGCCTGGACTACCCGGTGGAGGCCAACCTGCGCATCATCGCCGATGCGCTGCAGCGCAAGGTGGAGGACCTGGTGGTGGTCATCTTGGACCGCCCCCGGCACGAGCGGCTCATCCAGGAGGTGCGGCGGGCCGGGGCCCGGGTCAAGCTGATTGCCGACGGGGATGTGGTGGCTGCGCTGGCGGTGGCGGTGCGCGGCACCGGGGTGCACGCCATGATGGGCAGCGGTGGGGCCCCCGAAGGGGTTTTGGCCGCGGCTGCGCTTAAGTGCATGGGTGGGGAGATCCAGGGGCGCTTCCTACCGGAAAACGAGGAGCAGCTCGCCCGCCTCCACGCCATGGGGGTGGACGAGAAGAAGATCTACCGCACCCACGAGCTGGCCCCAGGCCGGCAGATTGTCTTTTCAGCCACCGGCATCACCCACGGGGAGCTGCTGGAGGGGGTGCGCTACTTCGGCGGCGGGGCCCGCACCCACTCCATCGTGATGGGCTACCAGACCCGGGTGGTGCGCTTCATCGACACCATCCACCTCTTTGAGAGCGGGGCCCGGGTGAATATCCGGGTCTAGAAGCCGAAGTTAACGCCCACCGCCCCCCCGAAGCCGAAGCTGCCCGGGGTGAAGAAGTACATGGGGTGGAATTCCACGAAAACCCCCACCAGCGGTAATCTCAGGTTCAGGTAGGTGCCCACCACCCCTCGAGCCCCCAGCCCCCCGCCAGCGGCCCCTTGGCTCAGCAGAGAGACGGCGGGGCCGCTGGCGTAGAACAGCCCCGCCCCGGCATAGAGGTCGGTCAGGGGTACCGAGACCAGCAGGTCCACCCCGCCCCCCAGCGAGGCAGCCCCTCCTGTGAAGAAGTTGGCCCCGGCGTACACCCGCCCGTCCAGGAGAGGGGCCAGGGCAAAGCGGGCCCCTGCGCCCAGGCCGAAGGGGCTGCCCGCGCTCACCTGGAGGCTTTGGGCAAAAGCAGGGGCCAGGAGCACCAGCAGGACCATCCATCTGCGCATCTTCAACCTCCGCCACGAGTATAACCGCAGCTAGCGCGGCACCGGCTCCAGCAAAAGCTCGGCGATCTGTACCGCGTTCAGGGCCGCCCCCTTGAGGAGCTGGTCGCCGGCTATGAAGAAGTCCAGGCCGTTGTCAAAAACCAGGCTTCGGCGGATGCGCCCCACCTCCACCTCAAACTTGCCGCTGGCGCTGATGGGCAGGGGGTAGCGCTTCTCGGCTGGGTCGTCCACCACCTCCACTCCTGGGGCCCGCCGGAGCACCTCCCGGGCCTCCTCCGGGCTCACCGGTCGCTCGAACTCCACCGTGACCGCCTCGGCGTGCACCCGCAGGGTGGGCACCCTCACCGCGGTGCAGGAGAGGCGAATCGAGGGGTCGCCGATGATCTTCTGGGTCTCCCACAGCACCTTCATCTCCTCGCGGGTGTAGCCGTTTTCCTGGAAGGCATCGATGTGGGGAATCACGTTGAAGGGCAGGGGATGGGCGAAGACCCGGTGCTCCACCGCCTCGCCGGCCAGGAACCGCCGCGTGCCCTGCAGCAGCTCTTCGATGCCGCTGGCCCCAGCGCCCGAGGCGCTTTGGTAGGTGCTCACGATGACCCGCCGCGCCCGGAAGGCCTTGTGCAGGGGGTAGAGGGCCATGACCAGGATGGCGGTGGTGCAGTTGGGGTTGGCGATGATGTTCTGGTGCTGCTTCAGGGCGTGGGCGTTGACCTCCGGCACCACCAGGGGTACCCCGGGCTCGTAGCGGAAGGCCGAGGAGTTGTCGATGACCACCGACTGGCGGGCCCAGATGGGGGCGTACTGCTTGGAGATGCTGCCCCCGGCGCTGGCCAGCACGAGGTCCACCGGCAGGGGGGTCTCGGGTAGGGGCTCAACGGTAAGCGCCTGTCCGCGAAACCATAGGGTCTTCCCCGCCGAGCGGGCCGAGGCGTAGAGCCTGAGCTCGGTTACGGGGAACTGGCGCTTTTCCAGAACCTTCAGGATCTCCTGTCCCACTGCCCCGGTGGCCCCCACGATTCCGACTCGCATAGCAGAACCTCCTTCAAACAAAAAACCTGCCCACCCGGCAGGTCAGGCGGCAGCCGGGCTGCCGCCTAGGCGGTAGTGGTATACCAAACCATCCCCGTCCACAATAGCCCCCCTGCCGGTCAAAGTCAATGCCCGGGGAGGGGCTCGAGGTGGACCACCGCCCGGCACTGCACGTGCTCGGGGGCCAGCCCTTCGGAGGTCTTGAAGGTGAGCCCCACCCGCTCTTCGGGAAGCCCCACCAGCCGGGCCAGGTTCTGCTGAATCTGGGCGCGGTGGGGGCCCAGCCTGGGCCTATCCAGCACCACCACCGCGGCCACCTGGGCCGGTCGGTACCCCTTCTCGCGCACCTTTTTCAGCACCAGCTCCAAAATGACCCGGCTCTCCAGCCCCCGCCAGCGGGGGTCGTGGTCGGGGAAGTAGCTTCCGATATCCCCCAGGGCAAAGGCCGAGAGCAGGGCGTCCGACAGGGCGTGCAGCAGAACGTCGCCGTCGGAGTGGGCTACTGCTCCCCGGTCGCTTTCGATGCGCACACCGCCCAGCCAAAGCTCGAGCCCCTCCCCGAGCCGGTGGGCGTCCTCGCCATACCCGATAAGAAGGGGCAGGGTCTTCTCGCTCACGCCTCCAGTCTAAGCGCCCGAGCAGGGCTAGAATGGCCCCATGGCGATCTACATGGTCTACGAGGATGCGCTGGCCTTGATGAAGCGCTTCACCGCTTCGGAGAGCCTGCAGAAGCACATGCTGGCGGTGGAGGCGGCCATGCGGGCCTATGCCCGCCGCTTTGGCGAGGACGAGGAGAAGTGGGCTATTGCGGGTATCCTGCACGACTTCGACTACGAGAAGTACCCCGAGGACCACCCTGTGAGGGGGGTGGCCATGCTGCGGGAGATGGGCTACCCCGAGGATGTGCTGGAGGCCATTCTGGGCCACGCCGACCTGCCCGAGTACCCCCGGAAGACCCTCATGGCCAGGGCCCTTTTTGCCGTGGACGAGCTGGTGGGCCTTATCACCGCTGCTGTGTACGTGCGGCCCGATAGGAGCATCCGCAGCCTGGAGCTTCCGAGTCTCAAGAAGAAGTTCAAGGACAAGGCCTTCGCCGCCAGGGTAGACCGGGAGGGGATTGTGCGGGGGGCCTCGGAGCTGGGGGTGGAGCTGGATGAGCACCTGGCCTTCGTGCTGGAGGCCCTGAAGGCCGACGCCGAGCGGATTGGGTTGGGGTGAGTCCCTGGGCCTTTGTGTAGACTTGGTGTAAATTGTTCCTTGAGGTAATCATGTTCCAGCCAGACTTGCTCAAGGGTAAGGTGGTCCTGGTAACAGGGGGCGGTACGGGGCTTGGCCGTTCGATGAGCACCCGTTTCCTGGAGCTGGGGGCCCGGGTGGCCATCGCCAGCCGCCGGGCCGAGGTCATCGAGAAGGCGGCGCAGGAGATGCAGGAACTCACAGGGGGAGAGGTCTTCGCCACCCCGGTGGACGTGCGCGACCCCGAGGCGGTGCGGGCCATGGTGGATGCGGTGGAAGCCCGCTTTGGCCGCCTAGACGTGCTGGTCAACAACGCCGCGGGCAACTTCATCTCGCCCACCGAGCGCCTGTCCCATCGGGCCTTCGATGCGGTGCTGAACATTGTGCTCCACGGGACGGTCTACTGCACCCTGGAGGTGGGCAAGCGCTGGATTGCCCGGGGGCAGAGGGGGGTGATGCTCAACATCGCCACCACCTATGCCCTCACCGGCTCGGGCTATGTGGTGCCCTCGGCCACGGCCAAGGCCGGGGTGGTGGCCCTGACCAGGTCGCTTGCCGCCGAGTGGGGCAAGTACGGCATCCGCCTGAACGCCATTGCCCCCGGCCCCTTCCCCACCGAGGGGGCCTGGAGCCGGCTGATGCCCACCCCGGAGATCGCCCGGCTCTTCGAGAAGCGGGTGCCCCTGGGCCGGGTGGGGGAGCACATCGAGCTGGCCAACCTGGCCGCCTACCTGATCTCCGACTATGCGGGCTTCATTACCGGGGATGTTATCACCATCGACGGGGGCGAGACGGTCTGGGGCGCAGGGGAGTTCAACGTGCTGGACGCGGTCACGAAGGAGCAGTGGGACGCCCTCGAGGCGGCGCGCAAGCGCTAGCCGTGGCAGAATAGGGCCGTGGAAGTTATCCAACCCTACCTCGGGCAGCTCACCTTTGGCGGTCTGGCGGGTTTTGCCGTGGGCTACGCCATCAAGACCGTGGGGCGCTGGGTGGCGATTTTTTTGGGCCTCATCTTCGTGGTGGTGCAGGTGCTGGCCTCCATGGGCTACATCGCCGTGGACTGGACCCGCATCCAGCGAGATGTGGAGCCCCTTCTTCAGCAGGAGCAGCTTAAGAGCGCTTGGGACGCCCTGGTGTGGGTCCTCACCACCAACCTGCCCTTCGGGGGGGCCTTTGTGGCGGGGCTGGTGCTGGGGCTGCGCCGGGGCTAGACCTCCTCGAAGCGTTCCACCGGGTCTGCGGGGACCGGCAGGGCCTTGGGGATGGGCAGGTGGCCGGGCGCTCCCGAAAGCAGCCGGTAGAGGTCGTTCAAAACAGCGCTCGCGGTGACCGCGCCCCCGGCCCCGGCCCCGGCGAAGACCAGGGTCCCGATGGGCTCGCCCCGGTAAACCAGGGCGTTTTGCCCGCTGCCCAGCCGGACCAGGGGATGCTCCAGCGGCAGCCGCACCGGCCGCACCGCCGCCACCCAGGCCCCCCGCTCAGGGTACAGGCTGGCCACCAGCCGGATAGCCTGGCCCTCTTGGCGGGCTTCCGCTAGCAGCTTTGGGGTCAGGTGCTCGATGCCGCGGGTGCGGGCCAGCACTTTCTCCCAGGCCAGCCCCGGGTCCACCGTGAGCCGTCCCAGCACGCAGAGCTTGTGGGCCGCGTCGATACCCCCTACGTCGAGCCTGGGGTCGGCCTCGAGGTAGCCGAGCCCCCTTGCTTCCTCAAAAGCCGCCTCGTAGCTGGCCCCCTCCTCCATCCGGCGGATGAGGTAGCTGCAGGTGCCGTTGACGATGCCGTGGAGCTCCAGGGTCTGGTTGCCCCACAGGCTGTGCAGGGCTGCCAGCACGGGGGTGCCGGCCATCACGCTGGCCTCGTAGTAAAGCTCGCCCTCCTCGGCGTAGCCCCGGAGCTCCCCCCAGTGCTCGGCCAGCAGGGCCTTGTTGGCGGTCACCACCGGGATGCCGCGCGCAAGGGCCTCCAGCACCACCTCCCGGGCCGTTCCGGTGCCTCCAGCCACCTCCACCAGCACGTCCACGTCCTCCAAGAACCCCTCGGTCTGGTTGGTGAGCAGGTGGGGGGGGAGGCCGGGCCGCGCCTTGTTCAGGTCGCGCACCAGCACCCGGGCCAGCTCGAGCTGCACCCCCAGGGCCTTCAGCCGGGCCTGGTGGGCGGGCAATAGCTGGGCGAAAGCGCCCCCCACGGTGCCGGCCCCCATCAGGGCTATACGAATCTTCTCCATGGGCTAAAGCCTAGCAGATGGGGGGCCTGGCCGGGCAGAATCAAGGGTATGGACCCGCTGGTGCGCCTAACCCAGGCTGCGGAAGAGCGGGGTTTGCTGGCCGCCTGGGCACCGGTGGAGCTTCCCCCTGGGGTCCAGGCGCGCTACCAGGACTGGCTGGCCCAGGGGCACCAGGCCGGGATGGCCTACCTGGCTGAGCAGGCCCCCACCCGGCTCATGCCCACCCGCCGCTTCGCCTGGGCCAGGAGCGTGCTGGTGTTGGCCGCCTCCCACGCCTATCCTCCGCCGCCCAAGCCCTTCGGAGGCCTCAGGGTGGGGCGGGTGGCCCGCTACGCCTGGGTGCGGGACTACCACCATCTGCTCCGGCCCCACCTGGAGGCGCTGGAGGGCCTGGCCCAGAGCCTGGGGTTGGAGGCCCGGGGGTATGTGGACACCGGGCCCTTGTCCGAGCGCAGCTACGCCGTTCTGGGCGGCCTGGGCTGGGTGGGGCGCAACGCCATGCTGATACGCATGGGGGCGGGGAGCTACCTTACCCTGGCGGTGCTCCTCACCAGCGCGCCCCTGCCCGAAGCCCCCACCCCGCACCCCCACCGCTGCGGCCGCTGCACCCGCTGTTTGGCGGGCTGCCCCACGGGGGCCTTGCTGGGGGATGGGACCCTGGATGCCAGGCTTTGCATCAGTTACTGGACAATCGAGCATCGGGGCCTGGTGCCCCTGGAGCGCTGGTCGGGGATGGGGGAGTGGCTCTTCGGCTGCGATGTGTGCCAGGAGGTCTGTCCCTGGAACCGCCGGGCCCGCACCTTCTGGGCTGGCTTTACGCCCGAGCCGGAGCTGGCCTACCCCGACTTGCGCGATTTTTTCACCCTCTCCTCCCGCGCCTTTGCGCGCAAGTACGCGGCCACGGCCTTTTTGCGCCCAGGGCGCACCCGCATGGCCCGCAACGCCCTCATCGTGCTCTCCAACCTGGACCACCCCGAGCTTTTGCCCCTAGCCCGCCAGGCGGCCGGGGATGTCAACCCTGTGGTGCGGGCCACCGCCGCGCAGGCCCTGGCCCGCCACGGGCTGAAAGCCCCTCTGGAGCCCCTGCTGCGCGACCCGGAGCCCCAGGTGGCCCAGCTTGCGCGCGGCCTACTCGAGGCCCTTGGCTGAGGGCCTAAGGTACTGCCGGCTCCACCGGTCGATGGCCTCGATCACGCTCTGGAGGGCTTGCCCGGCCTCGGTCAGGGCGTAGCTGGTGCGGGGGGGCATGGTGGAGTGGACGGTTTTGGAGAGGATGCCCAGGTGCTCCAGTTTTTCCAGGCGCTGGGCCAGGGTGGCCGGGTTGCAGCCGCCTACCGCTCGGGAGAGCTCGTTGAAGCCCTTGGGGCCGCCGAGAAGGCTGCGGATGATGTGCAGGGTCCACTTTTCCTGCAGCACATTGATGGCCTCGTACACGGGGCAGAAGCTGTGGTCGGCCTCGGTGGCCCTGTCCATACCAGGCTCGAGTCTAGCACAACGCTTTTGCGAACCAAATGCTTGACTAAAAATATTGCTATAAAATATCATTCGCTTGCCTGGGTGTAGCCCACGCCCAGGGCTGTAGGAGGTCATCCCATGCACTGGAACCTGGACAGCAGCCACAGCACGGTCGCCTTCTCTGTTCGGCACATGGGGGTTTTCACCGTGCGGGGCCAGTTCAAGCGGCTTCGAGGAACGGTGAAGACCGATTCCAACGGAGTACCCCAGCAAATCGAGGCGTTCATTGAGGCGGCCAGCATCGAGACCGGCGAGCCCCAGCGCGACGCCCATCTGCGTTCCCCCGACTTCCTGGACGCCGAGAACTACCCCGAAATCCGCTTCTCAAGCCGCCAGATAGAGCCTTTGGGGGAGAGGCGCTACCGCGTCTTGGGTGACCTGACCATCCGCGGGGTGACCCGGCCGGTGAGCTTTGAGGCCGAGGTCAGCCCGTCCCTGAAGGACCCCTGGGGGTTTGTGCGCACCGGGGCCAGCGCCAGCGGGGTGCTCAACCGCAAGGAGTTCGGCCTCACCTGGAACCAGGTGCTCGAGTTCGGGGCGCTTTTGGTAGGGGAAGAGGTGCGTTTCACCCTGGACGTGGAGGCGGTGGCGGCTGCGGAGCCTGCGTTATGAAACCGGTCAGCGGTCTGCACCACGTCACCGCCATCGCGGGGCCGGCCCAGCGCAACCTGGACTTCTACGCGGGGGTCCTGGGGCTGCGGCTGGTCAAGAAGAGCGTCAACCAGGACGACCCCGGTACCTACCACCTGTTTTATGCCGATGCCGAGGGGCGTCCGGGCACCGACCTGACCTTCTTTCCCTGGGAGCACCTGGCCCCGGGCCGCAAGGGCACCGGGCTGGCGGTGGAGCTCGAGCTGGCGGTGCCCGAAGGGAGTCTGAGCTACTGGGCGGCCCGGCTGGAGCGCTACGGGACACCTTTGGGGAGGCCCGAGGTGCGCTTCGGGCAGAGGGCCCTGCCCTTCCGCGACCCGGACGGCCTCGAGGTGGCCCTGGTGGAGACCCCTCCCAGGGCCTTCACCCCCTGGGAGAGGAGCGGGGTGCCCGAGGGGCAGCAGATCATGGGCCTCCATGGCGCCCGGCTCTGGCTGAGGAGTTTGGAGGAGAGCGCCAGGCTGCTTTCGGTCTTGGGCTTTGAACCTGCGGGGCAGGAGGGGGGCTGGCACCGCTACGCTTTGGCCGGCGGAGGGTCGGGCCGGCACCTGGACATCAAGGTGCTGCCCAACCTGCCCCGGGGCCGGTGGGGGGTGGGCAGCATCCACCATCTGGCCTGGCGCGTGGACGACCTGGACCACCAGATGGCGGTGCGCGGTCGGGTGCTCGGCCTAGGTATTCCGGCCACCCCCTCCATCGACCGCTTCTGGTTCCGCTCGGTCTACTTCACCGAACCAGGCGGTGTGGTCTTCGAGTTGGCCACCGATGGGCCCGGCTTTGCCGTGGACGAGGACCCGGCCCACCTGGGGGAGCGGCTGGTGCTGCCGCCCTGGCTCGAGCCCCAGCGGGCCCAAATCGAGGCCGTTCTTCCTGAGCTGAAACCGGTGGCATGACCCAGGCCCCCTTCATACACCGCTTTGAGCCGGGCCAGGGGGCTTCTTTGCTCCTGCTCCACGGCACAGGAGGAGACGAGCACGACCTAATACCCCTGGCCCGGCAGCTCGCCCCCCAGGCGGCTTTGCTCTCCCCCCGGGGCCGGGTGTTGGAAAACGGGGCCCCCCGCTTTTTCCGCCGTTTGGCCCCTGGGGTATTCGACGAAGCAGATTTACGCCAGCAGGCCGCCGATTTGGCCCAATTCGTGCGGGCTGCCCGGCAGCGCTACGGTCTTGAAGGCCTGCCGCTTTATGCGCTGGGCTATTCCAACGGGGCCAACATGGCATCAGCCCTGCTCCTCCTTCAGCCGGCGCTGCTGGATGGGGCGGTCCTGTTCCGCCCCATGCTCCCGTTGGAGGTGCATCCTTTGCCTAATCTAAGTGGCCGGGCGGTCTTGGTGGCTGCTGGCCGCTTTGATCCCTGGTCGCCCCCCGGACGGGTGGAGGCTCTGCTGGACTGCCTGAGGCGGGCAGGGGCCGAGGTGGAGGCCGGCTGGTGGCCGGCAGGCCACGGCCTGCTGCCAGAGGAACTGATGGCAGCGAGGGCCTGGCTGGCCCGGCGCATTCCGTAGTACAGTACGGGGGTCCATGGAGTTCGAATTTGCCCGGCTCACCCCTCAGGAGCGCTACAAGCTCCTCACAGGGCTGGTGGTGCCCCGCCCCATTGCCTGGGTAACCAGCCTGAATCCCGCGGGAAAGGTCAACGCGGCCCCCTTCAGCTTTTTCAACGCTATGGGCTCCGATCCGGCGCTTTTGGTCCTGGGGGTGGGCGACCGTCGCCCCGGACGCCCCAAGGACACCGCCCGCAACATCCAGCGCGAGGGTTTCTTCGTGGTGAACCTGGTGAGTGAGGCATGGGCCGAGGCCATGAACATCACCGCGATTGAGTTTCCAGAGGAGGTGAGCGAGGTGGAGGAGGCCGGTTTGGAGACCGTCCCCTCGCTCTACGGGCCGGTGCCGCGGCTGGCCGCAGCCCCGGCCGGCTTTGAGTGCCGTCTGCACTCGGTGTTGCAGATTGGCCATAGCCGCCTCCTAGTGGGGGAGGTGCTGGGGGCTTTTGTGCAGGAGGCCTACGTGGCCGACCCCGAGAGGCTTTACCTGAAGACGCAGGAGCTGGGCTTAGTGGGGCGGATGGGGGGGCGGGGAGGGTATGTGCGCACCCGCGATGTGTTCGAGATGCCCCGGCTCAGCTATGCCGAGTGGAAAGCCCGGCAGGGCTAGAGCTCAATCAGGGTGTAGGCAAAGGCGTTGACCACCCGCACCCCCTCGGGGCTGCGGTACTCCCGCCTGGGGTGGGCCTCGTAGAGGTGGACGTGGCCGTGCACATGCAGGCGCGGGCGGTAAAGGCGGTGAAACAGCCCCAGAGCGCTGCTGCCCCGGTGGGCGAAGTCGGGCCCGGCGTGGGGGCCTGGGGGTGGGGCGTGGCTTAGCAGGATGTCCACCCCGTGGCCCCGGGTCAGCCGGCGGGGCAAGAGCAGGGGCAGCCAGGAGAGAAAGCGACCCTGGGCCTCGCTTTCGTGGTACTGCCCCATTTCGCGGTCGTTGTAGCGGGGGCAGCCCCCCCAGCCGGCGATGGTGAGGCCGGCCACCCGCACGATCCGGCCGTGGGCCTGGATGGCCCCCCCGGGGGGTGTGAGGTGGCCCAGGTAGTCCTGCACGTACTCTTCCTTGTGATTACCGTGTACGTAGACCACCGGGACCCGCACCTTGGTGGCCACGAACTCGATGTAGCTGCCCGGTAGGTCGCCTGCCAGGAGCACCAGCTCGAAAGGCGGCAGGTTGCAGGGAAAGCGCTCCTGGTAGATGAAAGGGTGGACCTGGTCAGAAAGAGCAAGAATCCGCAGTAGTGCAGTATTTTACACCCTGCAGTTTTTCGGGGACGTTCTGTTTCTGGCGAAGTTTGTGCTACCTTGGTGGGGGGTTATGCTGGAGCGCCTCGAGGTGCAGAACCTGGCCGTGCTGGAGCGGGTGGAGCTCGAGCTGGGGCCGGGGCTCACGGTCTTCACGGGCGAGACCGGAGCTGGGAAGAGCCTCTTGGTGGACGCGTTGTCGCTTTTGCTGGGCGAGCGTGCAGAGGGAATGCTGCGGCCGGGGGCCGAGTCCCTTCTGGTCACCGCCTTTTTCAACGGCCGCAGCCTTTCGCGCCGGGTTTCCCCTGGCCGGAGCGTGGCCCGGATTGAGGGGGAGGTGGTGAGCCTCAAGGAGCTCTCGGAAGAAGCGGCCCGCCACCTGGCCCTTCACGCCCAGCACGCCGCCTTGGGGCTGGTGGGCCGCAGGGCCCAGCGGGCCCTTTTGGACGCGCGGCTCGAGGCTGGGTTGCTGGAGCAGTACCGCGCCGCTTTTGCCCGCTACCAGGCCCTCGATAAGGAGATGGCCGCCCTCGAGGCCGCCGCCCGCGAACGGGCGCGCCGGCTGGACATCCTGCGCTTTCAGATTCAGGAGATCGAGCAGGCCCGCCTGGAGCCGGCCGAGGAGGAGGCCCTGCGAGGGGAGGCCCAGCGCCTGAGACACCTGGAGGCCCTGCGGGAGCGGGTCTCGGCGGCCGTTGCAGCCCTCCTGGGCGAGGGCGATGCCCTGGGGTTGGTGGCCCAGGCCGCCCGGGAGGTGCGGGCCGCGGGGCGCTACGACCCCAGGCTGGAGCTGCTGGGGCGCGACCTCGAGGGCGCCCTGGACGGGCTTAGGGCGGTGGGGCGGGAGCTGGAGGACTATTTGGAGGGGCTGGAGGCCGACCCGGGGCGGCTGGAGGAGGTGGAGGCCCGGCTGGCCCTCATCGAGCGGCTGGCGCGCAAGTACGGGGAGGGCATACCCGCCATCCTGGCCTTTGCGGAGGCGGCCCGGCAGGAGCTGGCCCTGCTGGAAGGGGCCGAGGACCGGCTGGCTGGCCTTCGGGCCGAGCGCGAGCGGGCCCGGGAGGAGCTGCTGCTTTGGGGTGAGCGGCTCTCCTCGGCCCGCCGCCGGGCTGCCGGGTGGCTTTCGGAGACGGCCAGCCGGGAAATCCAGGCTCTGGGCATGCCCCGGGCCCAATTCCGCGTGGAACTTCTGCCCCGGGCCGAGCCGGGGCCGGAAGGGTTGGAGGAGGTGCAGTTCCTCTTCTCGGCCAACCCCGGCCTGCCCGAGGCCCCTCTGGAGCGGGCCGCCTCGGGGGGGGAGCTCTCGCGGGTGATGCTGGCTTTGGCCCTTCTGACCGGGGTTGAGGCGGAGACCGTGGTCTTCGACGAGATTGATGCGGGCATTGGGGGGGAGGCGGCCTGGCAGGTGGCCGAGCGGCTGGCCCGCTTGGCCGAGGGGCGGCAGGTGCTGGTGGTCACCCACCTGCCCCAGATTGCGGCCCGGGCCCAAAGCCACTTCCGGGTGGTCAAAGCCGGAGACTCGGTGCGGGTGGAGCGGATTGAGCACGAGGAGCGGGTGCGGGAGCTGGCCCGGATGCTCTCGGGTAGCTACTCCGAGGCGGCTTTGGAGCATGCCCGCGAGCTTTTGGGCTAGATTTGCAGACCTGGGGGTGCATACACTGGAGGGTAACCTGGACTATGGATGCGCCCCGCGTAGCGATTGAGCCCGAGATGCTTAGCTGGCTGCTCCAGCTTCCCGCGCCGGTGTTCTGGCTGGATGCTGAGGGTAGGGTGGGCTGGTGCAACCCCGCGGCGGCCGCACTGGTTTCCGATTCCAGCCTGCAGGGCAAGGGGCTTTGGCACTGGTTCCAACCGGCAGCCGGTCCCTCCATGGGCCAGCCGAGGGAGAGCCTGCTGGGCCTTCCGGGAAAACGCTGGCGCTGGTTTAGGTGCAGCGCAGCCCCTTACAAAGAGGGGCGGCTTTGCGTTTTGTACGAGGTGACCCAGGAGTACAGCCAGGCCCGGGCCTATGCTTCCTCGCTCGAGGTGCTCGCCAGCCTGCTTACCCAGGAGGAAAGGCTGGAGCATCTGTTCAAGCGAATCCTGGAGACCGCGGTGGAGGTGGTGCCCGGGGCGGAGGCGGGCAGCCTGACCCTGTTCGAGGACGGCAAGTTTCGCTTCGTGGCCCAGATTGGCTTCGACGATAGCCTCAAGCAGCAGCTCCTGAGCTACGAGCAGGAGCGAGCCTGGTATGGCCTTGATGAACGCGCCTGGCTCGAGGGGCGGCCGAGGCTGCTTTTGGCCCCCGAGATCCAGCGCCGTTCAGCCCAGACGGTGGGCGAAGGGGAGAACTGGTTTGGCCAGATGGGCCGGGTAGGTGAACTCCAGGCCACCATCAGCGTGCCCATCGTGTTGCAGGGCCAGGTGATGGGCACCCTCAACCTCGACTCCTTCACCTCTACCGAGGCCTTCCCCCCAGAAAGCCTGGCCATCGCCCAGACCTTCGCCCTGCAGGCCGCCACCGTGCTGTATGGGCTCCTATCCCGGCAGCGCCTGGCCGAGCTGGCCCTGCAGGATGCCCTTACAGGGCTCGGCAACCGGCGGGCCCTGGAGGAGGGTTTTGCCCGCATGAAGGCCCAGGCCGTCCGCCTCGAGCGCCCCCTGACCCTCATCTACTGGGATATGGATGGGCTCAAACGCATCAACGACCAGCACGGCCATGCGGCGGGGGACCGGGCCCTGAAACTTCTGGCCACCGCTTTGCGCAGCGTTTTGCGGCGGGAAGACCTGGCCTTCCGCATTGGGGGGGACGAATTCGTAAGCCTGCACCTGGGCCTCTCCCCGGAGGAAGCCCCCGAGGTGATCCGGCGGGTGCGCGCCGAGCTGAACGTGGAGGTGAGCGCGGGGGCGGTGGGGGTGGGACCGCTGCTGGAGCTTGTTGAGGCCCTCAGCCGGGCCGATGCTGCCATGTATGCCGAAAAACGGCGAAAGCAGCGCTCAGCGGAGATCTAACAGGACCCGCAGGCCGTCGGCCACGTACTGCACCGCCAGGGCCGCCAGCAGAATCCCCAGCACCCGGGTGATGACGTTGATGCCGGTGCGCCCCAGGGAGTGGGCGAACTTGAGGGCGGCCCGAAGCGACCAGTAGGTGATGAAGAGCACCACCCCGGCCATCAGCAGCACCAGCCCGAACCCCCAGGTGCCGCCGGGAGCGGTGCCGGTGAGGATGAGCACCGCGGCCAGGGTGCCGGGCCCGGCGATGAGGGGAATCGCCAGGGGAAAGACCGAGATGTCCGCGCGGGCCTGGGACTCGGCGTGCTCCTCGGTGGTTTCGCGCTCTAGGCGGGCATAGACCATGTCCAGGGCAATTCGGAAAAGGAGGATGCCCCCCGCGACCTTGAGCGCCTCCAGGCTGATGCCCAGGTGGTGAAGCACCGCGTTGCCTAGAAAGGCGAAGCTCAGCACCAAGAGCCCCGCGGTTAGGGTGGCCCTTAGGGCTATGCGCTTTTGCTCCTCGTAGCTGCGGCTGCCCACCAAGGCCAGGAAAAGGGGGATCAGGCCGATGGGGTCAATCAGCACGAATAGGGTCAGAAAGGCCTTGAGGGCAAATTCAAGCATGCCTATTCCTTGGTCAGCAAGGCCTCGAACTCCTCTTGCAGGGCAAGGGCCTGCTTCTTGCTGCGGGCTACCACCAAGATGGAGTCCTCCCCGGCCAGCGTGCCCACGATGTCGTCGCGGCGCAGGCGGTCTATCAGCAGGGCAATGCCCGAGGCGTGCCCCTCCGAGACCTTGAGCACCAGGATGTTCTCCCCTCGGTCCACGTCGTGCACAAAGGTGGGGAAGATGCGGCGCAGCTCTTCCTTGGCGTGCTCGGCCACCTCCATCCCAGAAAGCACGTACCTGTGCTTGCCCCCTCCCAAAGGTAGGCGGACCAGCCGCAGCTCGGTGATGTCCCGGCTCACGGTGGCCTGGGTGACCTTGAAGTTCATCTGGCGCAGCCGTTCCACCAGCTCAGCCTGGGTGGAAATGCTCTCCCGGCTGATAATTTCCTGAATGGCCCGTTGTCGCTGCTCCTTGCTCGCCATGGCTGCCTTTGGGTGTAAAAACGCAGGTAAAAACGCAGGTCGACCCCAGCCGACCTGCCAGGAGGGCCTTTTCTAGTCGGCGCTCTCCACCTCACGCGGGTATAGCTGCTCCATGGCCCGGCTTAGGCGGTCCTCGGGGAAGAGGTTCTCGCCCACACGCAGGCGGCCCGTAAGCAGCTCCTGCATGGCCCAGGTGACCGGGTTGGGGTCGGGCTTGTCGCCTTCTAGGGTGTGCATCTTGGGCTGCTCGTGG
Source organism: Meiothermus sp. QL-1 (assembly GCF_003351145.1). NCBI lineage: Bacteria > Thermotogati > Deinococcota > Deinococci > Thermales > Thermaceae > Meiothermus > Meiothermus sp. QL-1. Next base: position 146,715 of record NZ_QQSV01000003.1, read on the forward strand.
ACTTCCAGCACGGTGTTTTTGAAATTGAAGCGCAAAAGCTGCTGGGCCCGCTTGGCGGTTACCACCGTCAGGCGGTACTTGGAATCGGTTAGGGTCAAAAGCTTGTCGATGCCAGGTTCGGCCACGGCTTTACCTCCACAACCAGAACCGCATTCTACACCAAAGCGCTAAAGCCGGTATTGCTCCTCTGAGACCGGCTCGAGCCACTCCGCGCTCACCCCGTTCACCACTTCCTGGATGGCCAGGTGCACCATGGCATGAGTGGGGCTGGCCCCGTGCCAGTGCTTTTCGCCTGGGGGGAAGTAGATGGTATCGCCGGCCTTCATCTCCCGAACCGGCTCCCCCCAGCGCTGGAACCAGCCGATTCCGGCCTCCACGTGCAGCACTTGCCCTTTGGGGTGGGTGTGCCAGGCGGTGCGGGCTCCGGGGGCAAACATCACCCGCAGCACCTGCAGGTGCATGGGGGCTGGTGTGGTCACCAGCTCGCTCAGGTAGACCGTACCGGTGAACCACTCTGGAGGTCCCAGGCGGGTAGGAGCTTGGGGCACGAAGGTTTTCCAGGGGTTTTCCATAGCCCCATTCTAGAAGGCTCGTTCGTACTGTACCGGCCAGGCCCGCTCCCCCAGGGCCTGGGCGGCCCGGTAGGGCCAGTAGGGCTCCCTCAGCAGCACCCGCCCCAGCAGAACCACGTCGGCCTGCCCTGCCTGGAGGATGGCCTCGGCCTGCAAGGGCTCGCTGATGAGGCCCACCGCGCCGGTGGACAGGCCTGTGGCAGCGCGCACCTGGGCGGCAAAGGGTACCTGGTAGCCTGGGGCCACCGGAATTTTTATCCCTGGCAGGGCCCCGCCCGAGGAGCAGTCCAGCAGGTCCACCCCGCGCTTTTGCAGCTCGGCAGCAAAGGCCACCGTATCGTCGGGGCCCCATCCCCCTTCCACCCAGTCGCTGGCCGAGACCCGCACCCACAGGGGCAGCTCGGCTGGCCAGACCGTCCGCACCGCTTCTACCACCGAAAGAGGAAAGCGCATGCGGTTTTCCCGGCTGCCCCCATAGCCATCGGAGCGCTGGTTGGTGAGGGGGGATAGGAAGGAGTGCAGCAGGTAGCCGTGGGCCATGTGCAGCTCCAGCACCTCGAAGCCAGCGGCCAGGGCCCGCCTTGCTCCCTGGCAGAAAGCTGTGCACACTTCCTCCAGCCCGGCCTCATCCAGCGCCTGCGGCACCGGCCAGCCCTGGTTGAAGGGCAGGGGGCTTGGGGCCACCGGGGTAAAGCGGTGGAGGGGCTTTCCACCTTGCCAGGGGCTCGAGACCCCGGCCTTGCGCCCTGCGTGGGCGAGCTGGATGCCCGGCACTGCCCCGGTTGCTTTGATGCGCTGGGCCAGTGCGCGCAGGCCCGCTACGTGCTCGTCCGACCAGATGCCCAGGTCGTCCGGGCTGATGACCCCGCGGGCCTCCACCGCGGTGGCCTCGACCAGGATGAGCCCCACCCCGCCCACCGCCCGCGTGGGGTAGTGGAGGAGGTGCCAGTCGGTTACGTGACCATCCTGCGCGGAGTACTGGCACATCGGCGACATGACAATTCGGTTCCTGAGGGTCAGCGAGCGAAGCTTTAGGGGGCTGAAGAGCAGGCTCACAGCGAGGATTCTACGCGCTGGGGCAGTTTTGCGCATAACGCTTTTAGCCCACCGGGTCCGTGATACGATGGACACGCGGGAAGGAAAAAAGTTATACTGGGTACAAGAAGTGGTGTGAGGAGGTGAGGAAGGTAGAGAGCCGAAAGTCCGTCCAGCGCCCAGGCCGCTTTCGGCTTTCAACCAGGCCATGCCCATAGACTTCACCCTGACCGACGAGCAAAAAGAGCTGCAGAAGCTGGCCCGGCGTTTCGCCAAGGAGCAGATTGCCCCGATTGCCGCCGAGTACGATGCCAAGGAAGAGGTGCCCTGGGAGGTGGTGGAGAAGCTCCACCAGGTGGGTCTTCTAAACGCCATCATCCCCGAGGAGTTCGGTGGGCTTGGGCTTGGGATGCTGGAGGAGGTCATCATCGGAGAGGAGCTGGCCTGGGGTTGCATGGGAATCTACACCATTCCCATGGCCTCTGATCTGGGCATCACCCCGGTCTTGCTGGCCGGGACGCCCGAGCAGAAGGCGCGCTTCTTGCCTAGGCTCACCGAAAAGCCGGCCCTGGCGGCTTTTGCGCTTTCTGAGCCGGGGAACGGTTCCGATGCCGCTGCCCTGCGCACCCGGGCAGTACGCCAGGGGGATTACTACGTGCTAAACGGCACCAAGACCTGGATTTCCAACGGCGGGGAGGCGGAGTGGGTGGTGGTCTTTGCCACGGTGGCCCCTGAGCTGCGGCACAAGGGGGTCATCGCCCTGGTGGTGGAAAAGGGCACCCCGGGCTTTCGTGCCCACAAGCTGCACGGCAAGATGGGCCAACGGGCCAGCGGCACCTACGAGCTGGTCTTTGAGGACTGCCGGGTGCCGGTCGAGAACCTCTTGGGCCAGGAAGGGGATGGCTTCAAGATTGCCATGCGCACCCTGGACAAGACCCGCATCCCGGTGGCCGCGGGCAGCGTGGGGGTGGCGCGGCGGGCCCTGGAGGAGGCCACCCAGTACGCCAAGACCCGCGAGGCTTTTGGCCGGCCGATTGCTGAGTTCCAGGCCATCCAGTTCAAGCTGGCCGAGATGCTGATGGGCATTGAGACCGCCCGCGCCTACACCTACTACGCGGCCTGGCTGGTGGACACTGGCCAGCCCCACGCCCACGCCGCGGCCATCGCCAAGGCCTACGCCTCGGAGGTGGCCTTCGAGGCGGCCAACCAGGCCATCCAGATTCACGGAGGCTACGGCTACATGCGCGAGTACCCGGTGGAGAAGCTTCTGCGCGATGTGAAGCTGAACCAGATCTACGAGGGCACCAACGAAATTCAGCGCCTCATCATCGCGCGGCACATTCTGAGCTGAGTGGGTTCACAGCGGTTTCTTGGCCCTTGGCCGGAGGGCTGAGGGCTTTTCGGAGGTAAGAGAATGAAGTTTCTAGCGGTTGTAAGGCAAGTGCCCGACGGCGAGTCGCGCCTCAGGATCGAGGGGGGCAGGGTGGACCTCAGCGGGGCCACCATGATCCTCGACCAGATGGACGAGTGGGCGGTGGAGGAGGTCATCCGGCTGCAGGAGAAGCATGGGGGCGAGAGCGTGGTGGTGGCTCTGGGCCCCGAGCGCGCCGAGGAGGCCCTTCGCACCGCCCTGGCTATGGGCATAGACCGGGCGGTTCACCTGGTGGCCGAGGGCTACATCGACCCCATCACCCAGGCCGAGCTTTTGGCCGAGGTGGTTCGGGCCGAGGCCCCGGCGCTGGTTTTCACCGGCGGGCAGCAGGCCGATTGGGACGCCCAGGCCCTGGGCCCGGCCCTGGCTGAGGCCCTGGGCTGGCCGGTGGTGAGCTGGACCACGCAGATTGAGCTGGAAGGCGAGACCCATGCCAAAGCCAAGCACGACCTGGACGAGGGGGCGGAGGTGGTGCGGGTGGCCTTGCCCGCGGTTTTTACCAGCCAGCAGGGCCTCAACGAGCCCCGCTACCCCACCCTTCCCGGGATCATGAAGGCCAAGCGCAAGGAGCTGAAAAAGCTGCCGGTAACAGCCCAAAGCCGGGTCGAGATCCTAGAGCAGAGCATCCAGGAGCGTACCCGTCTGAACAAGCTGATAGACGGCAAGGACCCCGTGGCGGCCGCGCACGAGCTCGTGCGCCTGCTTCACGAGGAAGCCAAGGTGATATAGGAGGTTGAGTGTGATTCTGGTGGTTCTAGAGCACGATGGCGCCCGCTTGCGCAAGGGTGCCTTGGAAGCTATTAGCCGGGCCCGTCAGCTTGCCATGGGGCCGATTGCAGGGGTGGTGATAGGGGAGAACACCCAGGCTGTGGCCCAGGAAGCCGCCCAGTACGTACCGGTGGTCTATGCCGCCGAGGTGGGGCCCTACACCGCGGAGAAGTGGGCTGAGGCGGCCTACGCCGCTGTGGAGAAGAGTGGCGCCAGGGTGGTGGTGGCCACCGCAAGCCGCCAGAGCCGCACCTGGACGGCCCGGCTGGCCTACAGGATGAAAGCGGGGCTGCTGGAGGACACCCTGGAAAGCCGCGCCGAGGGGGAGCAGATTCTGGCCACGCGCTACAGCTTCCTGAACCGCGTGACCGAGCGGCAGCGGGCCTCCTTGCCGGTGGTGCTCACCGCCAAGCCCAACACCACCCCACCGGCCGAGCCGGCGGGCAGCGGGGCGGTGGAGCCCCTCGAGGTGCGCCTGCCCACCGGGGTGGAGGTGCTGGAACGCCTGGGTGAGCAGAGGAAGGGGGTCTCGCTCACCGAGGCCGCGGTGGTGGTCACCGGGGGGCGCGGCCTGGGCAGCGCGGAGGCCTTCGCCGGGGTGGAGGAGCTGGCCCGCACCCTGGGGGCCGCTGTGGGGGCCACCCGCGCGGTGGTGGATGCCGGCTGGCGGCCCTACAGCGAGCAGGTGGGCCAGACCGGCAAGACCGTGCAGCCCAACCTCTACATCGCCCTGGCGGTCTCCGGCGCGGTGCAGCACCAGGCCGGCATGAACAAGAGCAGGTACGTGGTGGCGGTCAACAAGGACGCCGAGGCTCCCATCTTTAAGATTGCCGACTACGGCATCGTGGGCGATGTGCACCAGGTGCTGCCGGCTTTGATCGAGGCGGCGAAGAAGCTGAAGGACTAGATGCGGCAGTCGTAGAGCACCACCTGCCCCCGGGCGATCAGGCGGCCCACCGGGCCCAGCTCCCAGGTGTAGGTGCCGTTGCTGTAGACCTGTTCGGGGCCCGAGCGCACCAGCGGCAGGGTGTGGAAGGCTCCGTCGTAGAAGATGCGCACCTGCGAGCCCAGGTAGTTCACCACCAAAGTGCCCCCCTGGCAGGTGTAGGTCAGGCTGCCGGAGGGGGCTGGTTGGACCGGTTGAACGGGTTGTACCGGCGGTGTGGGCTGGATGGGTGGGGCGACGGCGGCCAGGCTGATGCTAAGCCGGGTGGTGCGGCCGGCCTGGATGCTTACGCGGGTGCGGAAGGGGCTGTAGCCGCTGCGCCGGAGCTCGACCGTGTAGCTGCCGGGGCTCAGGGCCAAGCTTAGGGGGGTGGTGCCCAGAACCCGCCCATCCACCAGGACCTCGGCCCCCCTCGGGGTGGAGTCCACCGCCAGGATGCCGGTGGGCGGGGGAGAGGCGGTGAGGGTCAGGCTAAGCTCGGTGGTCTGGCCGGGCCGGATGGTAAAGCCGGCCCGCAGGGGGTCGAAGCCGCTGCGGCGCAGCTCGAGCTGGTAGCTGCCAGGTTGGAGCTCGAGCACAAGCGGCGTGGTGCCCACCACGCGGCCATCAATGAGCACCTGGGCCCCGCTGGGGCTGCTCCGCACCACCAGCGTGCCTGTGGCCGGGGGGAGCTGGCCGGCGATGAAGTAGGCCTCATCGGTGACCCAGTCGGCGCTGGGTAGGGGCGTGACCACGATGGAGAGCGCGCGGGCCAGGTTGTCTGCCCCCTGGAGGCGGGCCCGCCCTGTTTGGATGTCGATAATCTCCGAAACATCCAGCGGGCGCCGGCTGGCCACGGCCAGCACCCGGTCCTGCCCGGCCGGCCCCTCCACCGTGAAGCGGTAGCGGGCGCCAGGCCCGGGAAAGGTGCGCACCTCCCCGGCCTGGAGGAAGTTTTGCTGCTCGAAGGCATTGGGCAGAATGGGGTTGATTTCCCCGGTGGCCCGCACGCTGAAGAGATAGACGTAGGCCGGCTGGGTGACCGAGACGCTGATGAAGATGGGCTCGCCGAACCGGTAGACCGGGTTGCCGGTTTTGCTGGGGTCCTTGTCCACCCAGACCCGCACCTGGAACCCGGGCGGGGGGGTGGGGTTCACGATGATGCCCTGGGGGCGCACCTGCCCCGCCGCCAGGCCCAGCAAAAGCACCAGAAGGCTCAAGAGTCTATGCATCCTTGCTCCTAAAAGGCGCAATTGCTGAGCACCACCTGCCCCCGTGCGGTGAGGGTGCCCCGGCTGCCGGTCCACTCCCATGTATAGGCCCCGCCGCTATAGAGCAGGGTGGGGCTCCTGCGTACCAGGCGCAGCTCCTGGAAGGCCCCATCGTAGAAGAGGCGCAGGGTGGTGCCGTCCAGGTAGTTCACCACCAGGGTGCCCCCGCTGCAGCGGTAGGTGAAGCTGCCGGGTCCCGGGACAGGAGGGGCGGGCTGCACCGGGGTGACCGGCTGGACCGGGCGGGGGCTGTCGTCCTCCTCGACCAGAAACACGCAGGAAGCCAGGCTCAGACCTAGCAACACCAGAACGAGCCGCAGCATGGCATGACTCCTTTCCTAAGGGCAGTTGGCGTAGGTGTCGTAGGTGTAGGAACCGCTGTACTGTCTTCCGCTGATGGTGGTCACCGTCACGGTCACGGTGGTGGCCCCGTTGCGGGAGGTGGGCGGGTTGACTGGCGTCACCGTGATGGACTGGGCCGAGACCCCCTCGTCCAGGCCCTGGGGTATGGCTCCCTGGCCGAAGGCGAGCTTGTCCACGAAGACCAGGTCGCTGCCGTCGCGGGTGAGCCGGCTGGGGGAACGGTTTTCTACGTAGGTGTTCCCAGAGGCAAAGCCCTGGTAGGTCTCGGTGATGGACTGAATCAGGGAAGAATCGGGAGCGCGGAAGCGGTAGCGCATGAAGGTATCCCGGTTGGTGCAGAAAACGTAGGCCCCATCCGAGACCCGCTGCCAGTTGCTGTCAAAGCGGAAGTTGGAGACCGGTGGGCTCACCACCACCAAGCAGCCCGAGAGCAGCGCGGCCAGGCCGGCCAAGGCTAGGTATGTTCTCGTCATAGCTCGAGCCTAGCACAATCCCCCCACCCCGGCCAGGCGGCAAGGCGCTGGGTTAAGCGCTTCTAAAGAGGGGTCTCAGGCCAGCAGGATGGGCCGCTCGAGGTGGCGGGCCACCTGCTCCAGGAGCTCTCCGGCCAGGGCGGGCTCGATTCCTCCACTCAGGGCCAGCAGGGCCAGGCCCCCCTGGGCCCGCCCAAGGGTGAGGGTGGGGACGTTCGGGAAGACCACCTGGTCGAAGGGGGTGTCCAGCAGCGAGAGCACCACCAGCCCTTCGCCGGGCTCGGAGGCCTGCCGGAGGGCCTCCAGGGTGCCGCGGAGGCTTTGGGCGGGGGCCACCCGGAAGCGTTTTAGCTGCTCGCCCTCGAGGAGCCCCTTCACCGGCTGCCACCCAAGCTCGAGCTGGGCCAGGGCCCTCTCCACCGCGCGAAAGAGCAGGGGGTAGAGGTCCACCTCGGTGCCCCAGGCCTCGCTCAGGGTCTGGGCGGCCTCCTGGGCTGGGCCCAGCACCACCATACGCTGCCAGGCCTGGACCCGCACCCCTTGGATTCCCGTCTCGGCTAGGGCTGCGGGGCTCGAGGGCTGGGCCAGGGCAGGGCTGGGACCTGGTGGGGGCGCAGGAGGCACCACGGGCGGGTTGGGGGCGGGCTCCTCGTCCGGGGGCAGGGGAGGAAGCCCGGCCAGCTCGGGGTTGGGGGGTGGCTCCTCCCACTCCAGCTGGGGCAGGGGCTCGCTGGCCACCAGGGGCTCGGGTTCGGCCAGGTCGAGGACTGGAGAGGGGTCTGGGGCCGGCGGGGTTTCCTCCTCGAAGATTGGGTGGTCTTGGGGGAGGGTCTCGAGGTCCAGGTCGAATTCGATGTCCAGGGCGGTGGGTTGGACTGAGGGGGGAACCAGGTCGCCTATTTGAAGGCCCTCTTTTTGCAGCACTGCCTGGGCCTGGGCCATGGCCTTCTCGGTCAGGGGCTCGGGTAAAGGCTGGGCCTCCTCCGGGGTGGGGGGTAGGTTGACCTCACCGGCCATCACCTTGGCCAAGAAAGAGAGGATGTCTCGCTCGACCACGGTGCCATCGGGGCCTGTACCCTGAATCTGCCGCCAGTCGATGCCGTTCTCTTCGGCCAAGCGGCGGGCCAGCGGGGTAATTTTGGCTTCACTCATGCTCATTACATCATAACCCAAGGAAGAAAGGTGTCCACGTGCACCACCCCTTGCGGCGGGGTAGAGTGTGGGGAACATGGAGGAGCGCTTCGCGACCCTGCTTGCGGATTATTGCCTGGAGCTAAAGCCGGGGCAGACCCTGCTGGTCGAGGCCGAGCCGGCTGCCCTGCCTCTGCTGGAACCCCTCCACGCGGTGGCCCTGGAACGGGGGGCCTACCCCATCGTGCAGCTTTTTCCGGCGGCCAGCTCCCGGCCTTTTTTCCTCTATGGGGAGGCCTGGCTGGACGTACCCCCGGCGCAGCTAGGGCTTATGCGCGCAGTGGATGCCAGCCTGCGCATCGAAAGCGCCCAGAACCCCCTCGAGCTCAGCGACATCCCCCCCGAACGACTGTCCCGCTTCCGCAAGGGCTGGCAGCCCTACCAGCAGGAGCGCTCCAAGCGGCGCTGGTGCCTGACTTTGTACCCCACCCCAGGCTACGCGCAGCAGGCCGGGATGCCCACCGCCGAGTTCCGCACTTTGGTGGAGCGGGCTTTGTACCTAGACCACCCCGACCCTGTTTTGGCCTGGCTCGAGCTCTCCCGCTTTCAAGCTGCCCTGATCGAGCGCCTGCAACGGGCGCGGGAGATTCGGCTGGAAGCTGAGGGCACCGACCTGCGCTTGCGGGTGGAGGGCCGTAGCTGGGTGAACTCCGACGGTCGGCGCAACATGCCCTCGGGCGAGGTTTTCACCGCGCCCATCGAGACCTCGGTAGAAGGGGAGGTGCGCTTCAATCTGCCCTCGACCGCCCTGGGGCAGCGGGTGCGGGGGGTGCACCTGCGCTTTCAGGCGGGGCGGGTGGTGGAGGCGCGGGCAGAGGAGGGGGAGGCCTACCTGCGGGCCATGCTCGAGACCGACGCCGGGGCCCGCTGTTTGGGGGAGCTGGGTATCGGGACCAACTATGGCCTAAGCCGCCCCACCGGGCTCGTCCTCTACGATGAAAAGATTGGCGGTACAGTCCACCTGGCCTTGGGGCAGAGCTACCCAGAGACGGGCGGCACCAACGTTTCCGCCATTCACTGGGACCTGGTACTGGACTTGCGGCCGGGGGGGCGAATCTGGGTCGATGGGGAGGTGCTGCAGGAGGACGGACGTTTTGTGGGGCTATAAAAACCCTGGCCCGCTGTGGGCCAGGGGCGGGGAAGGGGGTTCAAGCTTTTTCCTTGCTCTCCTCCAGGCTGAGCTGGTTCAGCAGGTCGCCGAACACGTCCCCCAGCTTGACGTTGGTGGTCGAGGGGGCCACCACGCTGGGATCATAGCTCCCATAGCCTCCTCCCCCCAGGCTGTAGTCGGCCTCGCGCTCGCGCACCCGGCCCTCGCGCCCGCCCTTCTTGCGCTTAGTTCCCTTGCCCTCCCGGCGGCCTTTGCGTTCCTCTGCCTCCTCTAGGGCTAGGCTCTGCACCGGCGGGGGCAGGAGGCGCTTGCGCGACAGGCTGATGCGCTGTTCTACCGGGTCAATCTGGAGGATGGCGGCCTCCACCTCGTCGCCCTTCTTGAAGAGCTCCGAGGGCTTTTCTACTCGTTCGTGCGCCAGCTCGGAGATGTGTATGAGCCCCTCGATGCCCGGTTCGATTTCTACGAAGACACCGAATTCGGTTAGCCCGGTCACCCGCCCCTTGACCGGCGTGCCTGGGGGATAGCGGTCGGGCAGGCTCTTCCAGGGGTCGGGCTGGGTTTGCTTGAGCCCCAGGGAGAGTCGGCGCTCGGCAGGGTCGAGGCGGAGCACCTGGGCCTCCACCTGCTGGCCTTCCTGCAGCACCTCCGAGGGGTGTTTGGGCCGTTTGGTCCAGGAGAGCTCGGAGATGTGAATCAGGCCTTCCAGCCCGGGCTCCACCTCCACGAAGGCCCCGAACTGGGTCAGGCCCACCACCCTGCCGCTCACCCGGGAGCCAACGGGGTAGCGTTCGGCCACGGTAAGCCAGGGGTCGGGGATGAGGGCCTTCATGGAGAGGTTGACCCGCTCCCGCTCTGTATCCACCGAGAGCACCTTGGCCCTGACCGTCTGGCCCTTTTGTACCACCTCGCGGGGATGGCTGAAGCGGCCCCAGGTAATCTCGCTGCGGTGCACCAGGCCGTCCACACCGCCCAGGGCTACGAAGACCCCGAACTCGGTGACCTCCACCACCTGGCCCTCGACCACATCGCCTTCCTTGAGGCTTGAGAGCACCCGGGCGCGGGCGGCTTTGAGCTCGCTTTCCAGCACCACCCGGCGCGAGAGGATCACGCGGCTTTTCTTGCGGTTGAGCTCGATGATTTTGACGGGGAAGCTCTGCCCTACGTACTCGTCCAGCTCCGGGATGCGCTTGAGGTCTACCTGGCTGGCGGGCAGGAAGGCGCGAATGCCCTCCACAGTGGCCACAAGACCGCCCTTGACCTTTTCCTTGATCTGCACCACCACCGGCTCACCCCGCTCGTAGAGGGCCTGAATCCTGAGCCAGCTCTGGTCGGCCTCGGCCCGCTTCTTGGAGAGCACGATCTGGCCGTTCTCGAGGTCGGCCCGCACCACATAGGCGGTGACGGTGTCGCCCGGCTTGAGCAGCCCCTTGAGCTCCTCTTCCGGCAGGTTTTCCTCGGTGAGCTGGTTGAGGGGGATGATGGCCTCGGTGCGCGCGCCGATGTCCACCATTACGCCATCGTTGGTCACAAAGACCACCGTGCCGGTGACAATCTGGCCGCGCTGGACGGTCTTCTCGAGCCGGGCCTCTGCGTCTTGCAGGGCCTGCTCCATGCTAAAGTCCTGGGGGTCTGTTCCAGTTTCCACTGGGGTCTTGGTCGCCTGCTCTTCCATTCGCCTGCTTCCTCTCCGCTTGCCTTTTTTGCGCAAAATGCCCGCCCAGGAGGCTCTGGGTTGGGGTGGGCGTCTTGCGCTTGGGCTGTCTGCCAGGGATTTCAAACCCTAAGCTGAGACATACCTGCTTTTTATAGCACAGGTTGGCGGAGTTTTACAACACGGGTTTGGGGGTAGTATGGTTCAGGTATGTCCCGCTACATTGGCCAACCCTTCAAGCGTCAGGAAGACGGCAGACTGGTCCAGGGCCAGGGCCGGTACCTGGCCGATCTCCCTGAGCCCGCCCTGCACCTGGTGCTGGTGCGCAGCCCCTACGCCCACGCCCGCCTGGGGCCGATAGACGCGCGGGAGGCCCTCCGCCTGCCAGGGGTGGTGGCGGTCTACACCGCAGCCGATCTGCCGGAGCTTTTCGCCCCGGCCTCTGGCCCACGAGAGGGCCGGCTGGCTTTGCACCCCCTCCTGGCCCGCGAGCGGGTGCGCTATGTGGGGGAGCCGGTGGCGGCGGTGCTGGCGACTTCCAGGGCTTTGGCTGAGGACGCGGCTATGCGGGTAGAGGTGGACTACGAGCCCCTCCCAGCCTGCGCCGACCCCCTTCTGGCCCTGAGCGCGCCCCCCTTGCACGACCATCTGGGCACCAACCTGGCCCTGGAGCGTACCCTGGTGGCGGGTGAGGTGGAGGCCGCCTTTGCCCGGGCCCACACGGTGGTCAGGGCCCGGCTACAGCAGCAGCGGGTGGCCCCGGCCCCTATGGAGCCCCGCGGGGTGCTGGCCTTCTGGGATGGCCTGCGGGAGGGCCTTACCCTTTACTCGAGCACCCAGATGCCCCACGACCTGCGCAGCGCGGTGGCCGAACGGCTGGGCCTGGGGGAGAACCAGGTGCGGGTGGTGGTGCCCGAGGTGGGCGGGGCCTTTGGGGCTAAAATCAACGTCTATCCGGAGGAGATTCTGGCTGCCTACCTGGCGCGCAGGCTGGACCAGGGGGTGCGCTGGGTGGAAGGGCGCAACGAGAGTTTTACTGCCACCGTTCACGGCCGGGCCCAGGTGGCCGAGCTGGAGATGGCCTTTGACCGCGAGGGCAGGATTCTGGGCCTGCGCGGGCGGGTGGTGGCCGATCTGGGCGCTTACGCGCTGGAGACCACCCTGGGCAATGCCCCAGGGACCCTGCTGATGCTCCAAGGTCCTTACGAGATTCCGGCCCTCGAGCTCAGGCTGCAGTCGGTCTACACCCACGCCACCCCCACCGGGGCCTACCGGGGGGCTGGGCGGCCCGAGGCCACCTACTACCTGGAGCGCCTGATGGATATGGGCGCCCGCGCTTTGGGCCTCGACCCGGCGGAGATTCGGCGGCGGAACTTCATCCGGGGGCCCTTCCCCTACCGGACCCGCACCGGCGCCAAGTACGACTCAGGGGCCTACCCAGAGGCGCTGGCGCGGCTTTTGGAGGTAAGCCGGTACAGCGAGCTGCGGGCCTGGCAGCAGCAGATGCGCGAGGCGGGCCGCCTTGTGGGGCTCGGGCTTTGCTGCTACGTGGAGATTACCGGCTACGGTTGGGAGACGGGGGGGGTGCGGGTGAACCCCGATGGCAGCGCGGTGGTGTTCACCGGCACCTCGCCCCACGGCCAGGGCACCCAGAACGCCTTCGTGCAGATAGTGGCCGAGCAGCTTCCCATTCCCCCGGAGCGCATCCGGGTGGTGCAGGGCGATACCCTGGCGGTCCCCTACGGCATGGGCACGGCGGGCAGCCGCACCCTTTCGGTGGGGGGGTCGGCGGTCCTGCGCGCGGCCGAAGGGGTGCGGGAGAAGATGCGCCGTATTGCAGCCCACCTGCTGGAGGCAGCCCCGGAGGACCTCGAGCGGACCGAGAAGGGCTTTGGAGTGCGGGGGACCGATAAGGAAGTGGCCTTGGAGCAGATCTTGGCAGCGGCCTTCAACCCGCGCAGGCTTCCGGAAGGGCTGGAGCCGGGCCTCGAGGTCCAGGCCAGCTTTGCCCTCAAGGAGGCCAACTACCCCTTCGGGGCCCACCTGGCGGTGGTGGAGGTGGACCCCGAGACCGGGGAGGTGAGGCTCCTTCGCTACATAGCGGTAGACGACTGCGGGGTGGTGGTGAACCCCCTGCTCTTCGAGGGCCAGCAGCACGGCGGGGTGGCCCAGGGCATCGGGCAGGCCTTGTACGAGGGGATTCTTTACGACGAGGAAGGGCAGAACCTCACCGCGAGCCTGCTGGAGTACGCCCTCCCCCGGGCCGACCAGATGCCCCCCCTGGAGGCCCACCGCCTGGAGACCCCTTCCCCCACCAACCCCCTGGGGGTGAAGGGGGTGGGGGAGGCCGGGGCTATTGCCGCTACCCCGGCGGTGGTGAACGCGGTGCTGGATGCTTTGGGGGTGGAACACCTGGATATGCCGCTTTCGCCGGAGAAGCTCTGGCGGGCTTTGCGGGGGATGGTCGAATGACCCGCTGGGGTTGCCGGAAAGGCGCTAAGCTTGGCGCATGCGGGTACTCTGGCTTCTCCTTCTTTTGGGGGGGTTCGGCCTGGCCCAGACCCTGGTCGAGGTCACCGCGGTAGCGGCTACGGTCTCCAGCCTGGATGCCAGCGTGCGCTTTCCCTCGGGCACCTTCAGGGCCGGCCAGGGCAGCGAGGCCATCCTGGCCCGGATTCCAGACGCCAGCCGGTTCAGGCTCGAGGTCTACGCCGCCCGGGGGCTGGCGGCCCGGTTGCACGCGGGCTTTGTGCAGCAGATTCTAACCGGGTTTGCCGCGGCCGGCTACTTTGTGGAGCGGCAGGAAGAGGTCCAGGTCCTGGGTGAGCTTCGCACCCGCTACGACCTAAAGGATGGCGCGGGGCAGGCCGCCTTGCTCTTCGTGGTGCGCCGGGGGGATGAGCTGGTCTTCGCCTTTGGCCGGGCGAGGTAGGGTGGGCCTTGTTGGTGGAAGAACGGCCAGCCTCTTGGTGTATTCCGGTGCCCTTCTTTCCGCTAATATATTGGCCTTATGCGCGTCATCGTGATTGGGTCCAGGGCAAGTCTGCTGGCCCAAGCCCAGACCCGCTGGGTGGTAGAACGCTTGAAGGAGCACTGGCCTGAGACCGAGTTCAAAATCCGCACCATACAGTCGAAGCAGGCCTCCGAGACTGCAGCCACCGAGGCCCTGCGCCAGGCCCTGGCGCGGCGTGAGGTGGACATCGCGGTCTACTCCCTCAAGCACCTGCCCACCCAGGAGCTGGCCGGGGTGCACCTGGTGGCCGTGCCCAAGCGGGTTGAGCCCCGGGAGGCCCTGGTGGGGCGCAGCGCCAAGCGCTTAGAAGACCTGCCCAAAGGCGCGGTGGTGGGCGTGAACAGCCTGCGGCGCAAAGCCCAGCTTCTGGCCTACCGGGCTGACCTGGACCTGCGCGATTTGGAGGGCGATGTGGACGACCGGCTGAGCGCTTTGGGCAGCGGCGAGTACGATGCGGTCATCATCGGGGCGGCCAGTTTGCTGCGGCTTGAGCTGACCAACCGCATCGACCAGCTCATCGACCCCGAGGTCATGCTCCCGGCCGCGGGCCAGGGGGCGCTGGGCCTCGAGGTGCGCTGGGGAGACGACTGGGCCGAGGAGTTGGCCTACAGCCTGAACCACCGACCCTCCTTTGCCCGCGTGACGGCAGAGCGGGCCTTTATACGGGCCCTGGGCGCGGGGGACCACTGCCCGGCGGCGGCCCTAGCCACGCTGAGCGAGGAGACCCTGCTTTTGGAAGGGATGGTGGCCTCGCCCGACGGCCGCGAGATGATCCGCGCCGAGATTGAGGGTGAGCCCGAGGAGGCCAGAGAGCTGGGAGAGGAGCTGGCCCAGGACCTACTGGCCGAGGGGGCCAGGGAGCTTCTGGGGGCGGTGCGGGCGGGCTAGGCCGGCCTGCGCCGCTTTTTACCAGGTTCTCGGGAGCACTTGTTCCCCCAGCATTTTCTTGATCTCACCGGTGAGCCACCTCATGGTGGACTCAGGGTCGCGGTAGAAGCTGCTTCCGCGAACGCGGATGAACCGCCACCCAAGGCGTTCCAGAACGCGCTGGCGCTCGAGGTCTTCGGGCCACTTTTCTGGAGGATGATAGCGGTCCCCGTCGCATCCAATGGCTACTTTTCGACCGTTGCTTTCTACCACCAGATCAATGCGATAGCTGCCCACAGGATACTGAGCCCTGACACGGAAGCCGGCCTTTGAGAGATGTTTTAGCACCTCTCTCTCAAAGGGCGACTCGGCCTTTGCACCCTCGACCCTGATTTGCGTTAGGGCGTTTTCGGGGTTTAGGGCGTGTTCAATAAGCAGCCTCCTCAAGTCCCCAGGCTTCAGGTCGGCAGTTGGGTCGAGGGAGTAGACCACCCACATCTGGTCTTTAGCCCGGCTTGCCGCCACATTGAAGCGCTGGCGCCACGATTCGCTATCCCTAAGAGGCAGGGGAGCGCCTTCGCTGGTGTCTACCAGCGATATAAAAATCACATCCCGTTCGTCGCCTTGAAACTGGGCTGGGTTGCCGCACAGTAGGCGACGGTTCTGCAACTCGGTGGGGGATAGCTCCTGATGCAGGAGGTTCTCGATGAGCAGGGCCTGTTCGTCGCCAACCATCGAGATAACACCGAAGGTCTTTCCCGTGTAAAGCGGGTTGTCGATACACGCTTTGATGAGCTCGACGATCCGGCGGGCCTCCACAGGATTGGTCTTTCCATTGCGGTACCCCTTGACCCGCTCGACCCGGACCGCTGGTTTCAAATTAGAGCTGCTCGACTCCCGCAAGGGGTTGATGCGACCTTCGTAGAAGTGCATGTTGCTGAACTGGATAATCTCGGGAACACAGCGAAAGTGCTCCCGCAGCATGACCTGCCCCCCAAAGGAACTGCGAGCGATGTCGTACAGGGAGTACCTTCCATCAAAGAGGGCAGAGTTGGGGATATCCTTTAGGTAGGCCTGTTGGAGGTGCTCTACTTTGTCTACCTCCTCGCCTACGGCCAGTGGGCTCACTTGTTTGTCGTCGCCTACCACGATAACTTTTTTGGCCATGGCGAGCAGGATTAGACCAGAAAGATCGGTCTGACTGGCTTCATCCACGATGACCACATCGAAGATGTCGCGCTCTGGCCTGAATTGCTCAACCACCTGGGATAGGGGCATGATCCAAACTGGCACCGCTGAGCGGCACGCAGCCATCAGCCGGTTGGCCTGGGCTTTTAGCCTGGGGGCGCGCTTGCCGGTGCCCTTGCCGATTCTCTTGACCGTGTTCAGCCAGCCGGTTAGGGCTTGCTGTTGTTGGAGAGAGGTCTTTTTTATCTGCGCACTCCAGGCCTTGTGCTCTATGAGCTCGGCGGTTACGCGGTGGAGCGTTTTCTCTAGCTGAGCGATTTCACCTGCAGGTTTTGGATGGAGAGCTGGCCCCGTTCGTCTGGGTTAGCAGTCGGTACAGCCAAGCCTTTTCGGGTTCTTTAGGGGCTTGGGCCTTGCCGTGGTTTTCTCTGCGCTTCTCGATGGCGCGGGCCCAGTCGGGGGCCGCTTCTCGGAGTCGCTCCAACAGCTTTTGCCGGCGTTGCCAGTGTGGTTGGAGCTGCCAAAGGCGCTGGGCCTCCCGGTAGACCTCCGCATAGGCTGAGGCAGAGCGCTGGGTCAAGGCCTGGGCCAGCGCCTGGCTGATGTGGTTGCGCTTGGGGTCGAGGCTACTTAGTGCTCGGTGGATTTGCTCCTCCCCCAGGCGTCGGATTATCTGGGCTCGCTTGGCTTTGAACAGGTCGCCTAGTCTCTCCAGTGCCGAGACCAGGTTCAGGACCTTGCTGCTCGATTTGAGGGTGAGGGACGAGTGCAGGTAGGCCTCGAGGTTGAAGCCCACCTCGTCGCACTCGACCGTGACGACTCCCCGTTCTTCAGAACGGGGAGTCGTCACGTCTTTCTACCCGGAGGAGGTACTCGCTGTCCTGGCCTGTGTATCCGGCGAAATCGATGGCGGGGTGCACCGGCAGCGAATTCAGAGAAAGGCGCCAGGCGTAGGCATTCAGGGTAAGGGGAAAGGAGCTCTTCTGTTTTTGCAGCTCCTCCAGGAATCGGTACAGCCGCTGGGAGCGCTCGAGGGTCGTCTTCATTTGCGAGCCCATTGTAGGATTCGTTCGCCAGGGAGGCGGTGATTAAAGCCCAAAGCGCCTCGAGCGCACCTGGGGCATCGGCAGCCTAAACCGCTCCGCCAGCGCCTGCTGGGCCTGGCGGATGCGCCAAAAAACCTGGCGCAGCATCTGCTGCTCGCGGGGGCTGAGGGAGGATTGGGCCACCCGGTTGGTGGGGGGCTGGCCCCGGCTCAGGGCCTCGAGCTGGTGCTTGAGGCGCAGGTGGGCGAGGAACAAAAAGGCCTCGCTCAGGTCTTCGGCCTCTTCCCTGGGAAGCAGCCGGGCTTCGGCAGCGGCCCGCAGGCGCTCTGGGGTGGGGCGGGCCAGAGAGCCGGCCTCGAGGCCGTACACCCGGGCCAGCGCCACGATGGCCGCCAGGCCCCCCTTCTTCAGGTTGACCTGCCCCCCTTCCCAGTGGATGCGGCCCAAAAAGCCCAAGGGCGGGGCGAAGGCCAGGGCCGAGCGGGCCAGGGCGGTCAGAAAAGCGCGGCTCTTGCCGGCCTGGCGCAGGTAGCCGTGCAAGGGCTCCGGCGAAAGTCCCCCGGCAATCGAGCGGAAGTCGAGGAAGACCTGGGCCTCCAGGAGGCCCTCGCCTTCGGGGTTTTCCAGCCACTGCTGGAAGCGGGTGGCCCACTCGGGTAGGGCGTAGCACCACCGGTCGGCCATGAAACCCCCCGGGCAGGGGGGGAACCCGGCCTCCAAAAGCCCCTCGAGCACGGCCTGGGCCAGGGCCTGGAAGTAGGGCTTGGCGGCGGGTTCCTGAAAGGCCAGGGCGTTGTCCTGGTCGGTGAGCAGGGCCTGCTCGGTGCGGCCCTCGGAGCCCAGGGCCAGCCAGGCATAGGGGCAGGGCGGGGGCCCCAGGCGGGCCTCGGCCCGGCGCAAGAGGCTACGGGTAAGGGCGTCGTTCAGAAGGCTCACCTGGCGGGTGATGGCCGGTACGGCAAAGCCCGCAGCGAGCATCTGCCGCACAATGGCCTGAAGCCGCTCGCGGTAGTCCTGCAGGGGGCCCAGGTCGCCCTGCTCGAGGCGCCGCAAAAGCCCCAAGGGGGTCTGGAGCCAGCGGCGCAAGAAGAGCCGGTCGGTGAGGAGGCCCACCACCTGGCCCCCCTCGGTGAGGGGCAGGTGGTGGATGCCCTGCTGCTCCAGGTAGGCCAAAGCCTCGTAGAGGGGGCTTACAGCGGGCAGGGTTTTGGCCGGGGCGCTGGCCACCTGCAGGGCCGGGGTGGAGGGGGGGAGTTCCTCGGCCAGCACCCGGTTGCGCAGGTCGCGGTCGGTGAGGATGGCCAGGCCCTCCGGGGTCTTCAGGAGCAAGGCGCTCACCCCGCGCTCGCGCATGCGCCGGGCGGCCTGGGCCACGCTGGCCCCCTCCTCGAGCCACACCGCCGCCTCCGCCACCTCCCCCGCCGGCTGCCCCAGGTCGGGCAGGCTCAGGGCCGCAGGTTGCAAGAGCCTGAGCCGCTCGGCCAGCCGGGCGCTGAAGAAGAGGGCAAAGGAAGGCTTTTCCAGCAGGCGGCGGAAGGCTTCCTTGGCGAGGAGCAAGCACGCCGCCTCACCCTCGGCCCGCACTGTGAGGCGGGGGGGCTGCTGGCCCAGGAGGGAGGGGTAGCCAAAAGCCTCGCCGGGCTCGAGCCAGGCCACGGCCTGCCCGTCCTGCTCCAGCCGCACCGCGCCCCCAAAAACCACATAAAGCCCCTCGGCCTCGGGCTGGGCGGGGGAAAGAATCACCGCACCCGGCTCGAAGTGCAGCAAGTGCAGGGCCCCCTCGAGGCCCGCCCAGTCGGCCTCGCTCAGGGCATCGAAGGGGGGGTACTGCTTCAGGAAGCGAGAAAATTCCGAATCCAGCCCGCCACCTCCCTTGCGGTGGGCTCCTGGGCAAAGCTGGCCCTGGCCTCGGTGTAGCGGGCCTCGCCCACCCGCTCGCGCCGCTGTTCCAAAAGGGCCTGGGCAAACGCGACGGGAAACTCGGGGTGGGGCTGCATCCCCAGCACGTTCTCCCCCACCTGAATAAAGGCGTGGGGGCTGAACTCGCTCCCCCCCAGCACCAAAGCCCCCGGCGGGAGCACGGTAATCTGATCCTGGCAGGAGAGGATGAGCCGGACTTCCCTTAGCCGGGGCTCCATCCAGGGGGCCTGCCGGTAGACCGCGAACCGGTGCACCCCCACCCCCCAGCCCAGGGGCCAGCGCTCCACCCTACCCCCCAGGGCCTGGCCGATCATCTGGTGCCCGAAGCAGACCCCCACCAGCCGGCTCTTGGAGGCCGCAATTGCCCGCACGAAGTCTTCTAAAGGGGGAATCCAGGGCAAAGGGTCGTAGACCGAGGCGCGGGAGCCCGTAATCAGGTAGCCCCCGAAGTCCTCGACCTGGGCCGGATACTGCCCCCTTCGCACGTCGAAGGGGGTGAGGGGCAGGCCCAAAAGCCGCTCGAACATGGCGGGGTAGTCGCCCGCAATGCCCCCCAGGCCCGGCGGGGGGTCGTCGCAGACCAGTACGGCCAGCCTCATAGCCTACGCAGATGATACGACTTGGGCCGGGTGAGCTGCTCGTAGCCCAGCACGGAGAGCGAGCAGCCCCGCCCGGACTCCTTGACCCCCGTCCAGGCCAGGGCGGGGTCCAGGTAGTCGCAGCGGTTGAGGAAGACCGTGCCGGTCTCTATGCCCGCTCCGAGCTCCAACGCGGCCCCTTCATCCCGGCTCCAGATGGAGGCGGTGAGGCCGTAGGGGGAGTCGTTCATGAGCGCCAGGGCTTCCGCGTCGCTTTTTACCGGCATGATGCCCACCACCGGGCCAAAGCTCTCCTCCACCATTACCCGCATCCCGTGGTGCACGTTCACCAGCACCTGCGGGGCCAGGTAGGGGGTGCCCGGCGCGTCGGCGGGGAAGTGGCGGGGGTCTATGAGGGCTTTGGCCCCCTGGGCCACCGCCTCGGCAATCTGGCCCCGCACGAACTCGGCGGCCTCGGTGCGCACCATGGGGCCCAGGGTGGTCTCGGGGTCTAGGGGGTTGCCCAGCTTGAGCTTCAGGGTCTCGGCCACAAAAGCCTCCACAAAGGGCTCGTAGAGGCTCTCGTGCACGTAGATGCGCTCCACCCCGCAGCAGGACTGGCCCGAGTTGAACATGGCCCCGTCCACCAGGTTCACCACGCTGAACTCGAGGTCGGCGTCCTCGCGCACGTAGGCCGGGTCCTTGCCCCCCAGTTCCAGGGCCACCCCCTTGAAGTGCCCCGCCGCGGCCCGCTCCACCGCCCGCCCGCCGGCCACAGAGCCGGTAAAGGCCACAAAGGCCATCCGCGGGTCGGCGATGGCCCGGGCCACCAGGTCGTGGTCCATGTGCAGGTACTGGAAGACCCCCTCGGGCAGCCCGGCCTCCTGGAAAGCCCAGGCGTAGCGCTCGGCCACCAGGGGGGTCTGGGCCGAGTGCTTGAGCACCACCGCGTTCCCCGCCAGAATGGCGGGCACGATGGTGTTGACCGAGGTCAGGTAGGGGTAGTTCCAGGGGGCCAGCACCAGCACCACGCCCAAGGGCTCGCGCCGGATGAAGCGGGTAAAGCCCGGCAGTTCCTCCACCGGCACGTCCTGCAGGGCCAGGGGCGCAATGCGGGTCATGTAGCGGGCCCGCTCGGCAAAGCCCCCCGTAATCTCCTTGGGGGTATAGCGGATGGGGCGGCCCATCTGCCAGGTGAGCTCCTGGGCCACCTCCTCCACCGCCCCGAGCATCACCTCTACCATTCGGCTCACGATGCCCATCCGCTCCTCCAGCGGGGTTTGGGCCCAGGCTTTTTGCGCCCTGGCGGCGCGGGCTAAGGCGGCCTCGAGCTCTTCTGGCCCGGCCAGCTCCCGCTCGGCGTAGACCCGCCCATCCACCGGGCTGATGGTTTTTTGAATGGTCCTGGTCACTGCCGCACCCCTACTCCGGCGTGACGTAGGCCGCGGTGATGCCCCCGTCCACCAGCAAGGCTGCCCCGGTCATGAAGGAGGAAGCCGGGCTGGCCAGAAACAAAGCGGCCTGGGCAATCTCGCTGGCCTGGCCGAAGCGGCCCATGGGGATGTGCACCAGGCGGCGCTGGCGCTTTTCCGGGGTGTCCAGGTACTTCATCAAAAGCTCGGTCTGCAAAGGCCCCGGGCACAGGGCGTTGACCCTTATGTTCTCCCGGGCGTGAATGACGGCCAGCTCGCGGGTCATGGAGAGCACCGCCCCCTTGCTCGCGGTATAGGCCAGTTGGGGGGTGGCGGCCCCCAGGAAGGCCACAAAGGAGGCGGTGTTGATGACCACCCCGCCCCCGGCCCGGCGCAGGGCGGGGATGCCGTACTTGCAGCCCAGAAAGACCCCCTTCACGTTCACGGCAAAGGTCAGGTCCCATACGGCCTCGCTGGTGTGGATGGCATCGTCGTCCTCGGCGTGGGAGATGCCGGCGTTGTTGAAAAGGATGTCGAGCCGGCCAAAGACCCGCTCGGCCTCCTCCACCATGCGCTGGGCATCCTCGGCCTTGGAGACGTCGGCCTGCACGAAGTGGGCCTGGCCTCCTGCGGCCCGGATGCGCTCGGCGGTCTCCTGGCCTTTTTCCAGGATGTCCACCGCTACCACCCTTGCCCCTTCTTGGGCAAAGAGCAGGGCAGCCTCGAGGCCAATCCCGCTGGCAGCGCCGGTAATCAGGGCCACCTTGTCAGCTAGTTGCATGAAACCTCCCTAAATTCGCTCAAAGTACCGCTTGCGCTCCCAGTCGGTCACGGCCCGGTTGAAGGCCTGCCACTCGGTGCGGAAGAAGTGGGTGTAGTGCTCGTGGACGGCCTCGCCCAGCGCCTCTTTGGCGAAGGCGCTATGGGCAAACCCCTCCACCGCCTCGCCCAGGGTGTAGGGCACCCGGGGCAGATGGCGGGCCTGGTAGATGTCGCCCTGGAATATGGGGGGTGGGGAGAGGCCCTGTTCCATGCCCGCAAGCCCCGAGGCCAGGGCTGCGGCCAGGGCCAGGTAGGGGTTCAGGTCGGCCCCGCCGATGCGGCACTCGATGCGCAGCGAGGGGCCCTGCCCCACCACGCGGAACCCGGCGGTGCGGTTGTCGTAGCTCCAGGCCAGCCGGGTGGGGGCCCAGGAGCCGTCCTCGTAGCGCTTGTAAGAGTTCACCGTGGGGGCATACAGGGGCATGAAGTCGGGCACGTGGGCCATCCAGCCGGCCAAAAACTGCCCGAAGACCGCCGAGCCCTTTACCGGCCCGTAGCTTTCCTCACCGGCAAAGGCGTTCTGGCCGTTCTTCCACAGCGAGAGGTGGATGTGGCAGGAGGAGCCCGCCTGGCCGTGGTGGGGCTTGGCCATGAAGGTCACCGAGAGGCCCATAGAGTCGGCGATTTCCTTGAGGCACTGTTTGAACAAGGCGTGCCGGTCGGCCATCTCCAGGGCCTCGGCGTAGCGCAGGTTGACCTCGTGCTGCCCCAGGCCCCACTCCCCCTTGGAGTTCTCCACCGGGATCCCCGAGGCCTTGAGGTGCCGCCGCACCGCAGCGGTGAAGGGCTCTTCGCGGGTGCCCTGCAGCAGGTGGTAGTCCTCCAGGTAGTAGCCGGCGGGCTCGAGGCCCGCGTAGCCCTGCCGGTGGGCCTCGCGGTAGGAGACCCGGTAGAGGTAGTACTCCAGCTCCGAGGCGGCCATCACCGTGTAGCCCAGGGCTTTGGCCCGCTCGAGCTGGCGCTTCAGGATGGTGCGGGGGGCCACCTCCACCGGCTGGTGGGTGCGCTCGTCTTCCAGGTCGCAGAGCACGATGGCGCTTTTCTCGAGCCAGCTCGCAGGCCGCAGGGTGGAGAGGTCGGGCACCAGGTGAAAGTCGCCATAGCCCAGCTCCCAGTTGGCAAAGCGGTAGCCCTGCACCGGCTCCATCTCCATGTCGGTGGTGAGCAGGTAGTCGCAGCCGTGGGTGCCGTGGCTGGCCACATGCTCCACGAAAAACTCGGCCTCGAAGCGCTTGCCCATGAGCCGCCCGTAGTGGTCGGGGAAAGCCACCAGCACGGTCTCTATCTCGCCTGCGTTTACCTTCTGGGCCAGCCAGTCCAGCTTGCTCATCTCATCTCCTGAAAGCCCTTGGGTTCAGCCTGTCTGTTGCTTCGGGCAACGCACGCCTACCGGATTTCCCGCTGCGCCTCGGCGATCAGCGCGGCCTCCTCCTCGGGGGCCTGGGCCACCAGGCGGAAGCGGCTGTAGAACCAGTAGTAGGCCATCATCAGCACCACAAAGACGGCCGTGCCCACCACGCCAGGGCGGTAGCTCTCCACCGCAAAGGTGGCCCCCAGGCAGACCAGGGCCAGAATGGCCCCCACCCAGGCCCCCGGCACGCCCAGCGGGCTCTTGTAGGGCCGGGGCAGGTCGGGGCGGGTGCGGGCTAAGCGGATGTAGGCGAACATCACCATGGCATACGAGATCACCGCGCCAAACACCGCCATATTGAGGAGCGCGGCCCCCACGCTATCGGAGAAGGTGCTGATGAGCACGCACATCAGGAAGCCCACCACCGCGCCCAGAATCAGGGCGTAGTGCGGGGTGTGGTAGCGGCTCACGATGGAAAGCCCGGTGGGCAAATAGCCGGCCCGCGAGAGGGCAAAGATGAGCCGTCCGTAGGCGTAGATGATGGCGTGGAAGCTGGCCACCAGCCCAGTGATGGCAATTAGGGTGAGTATGGTGGTGGTGGCGGCGTCGCCGAACACCGCCTTGAAGCCGAGCTCCAGGGGGGCGCCCGACTCCCCTACCTCCTTGGCCCCCGCCACCCCGGTGTTAAGGATTAGGGTCAGCACCGAGAGCACCAGCAAGGTAATGATGCCCAGGATGAGCGCCCGGGGCATATCCCGCACCACATCGTGCGACTCCTCAGCGGCCAGGGGAAGCTGCTCGATGGCCAAATAGAACCAGATGGCAAAGGGCAAAGCGGCAAAGACCCCGTACCAGCCAAAGGGGAGGAAGCTCGAGCCTCCCGGTTGAGGCTCTATGTTGAAGACCTTGTCCCAGCTAAAGGCCCCCGAAAAAGCAGCGGCCACATAGAAGAAGACCAGCACCCCCAAGGCCAGCAGGGTCACGATGAGCGAGACCCGAAGCGTCAGGGCGGTACCGCGGATGTTGATGCCCACAAAGAAGGCGTAAAAGACCGCCCACCAGATCCAGGCCGGTACCCCAGGGATGAGGGCGTTCATATAGCCCGCAATGCCCACCACAATCACCGCCGGGGTAATCACGTACTCGATGAGGTCGGTGACCCCGTTCAAAAAGGCCCAGTTGGGGCCAAAGGCGCTGCGGGTGAAGGAGTAGAACCCCCCGGCGTGGGGCAACGCGGTGGAGAGCTCGGCGATGGAAAGCACCATGGTCACATACAGCACCGCCACCACGAGGGTGGCCAGCAGAAGCCCGCCGAAGCCCCCTGCCGCGAGCCCGAAGTTCCAGCCGAAAAAGTCGCCCGAGATGACCGCGCCCACCCCCAGGCCCCACAAAAGCACCCAGCCCGCGCTCTTGCGCAGCCGACGCTTCTCCAGGTAGGTGTTGTCCACGTCTATGTAGCGTGCGCCCCGTACCTCCTTGGGTCTATTCTCCATTGAAGCCTCCCTTGCCAGACCGCTTCAGACCTTTTGCCGCGCCCGGATCAGTCGTGCTAGCTCTTTCACCCCCTCTTCCAGGCCTTCGGCGCCTTCGGCCCCGAAGCAAAGCCGGAAGTGCATGGCCTCGTCGCTTCGCACCAGGAAGGCCTCCCCCGGGGTGATGGCCACCCCCCGGGCCAGGGCCTGGCGGTGTAGCTCCAGGGTTGAGAAAAGTCGGGGCAGGCTGACCCAGCAGGAAAACCCCCCCTCGGGGCGGCTCCAGTGCACCCCGGCGGGCATGTGGCGGCTCAGGGCCTGCAACAGCGCGTCACGCCGACGCTGGTAGATGGGCAGTACCTGTTTCAGGTGCTGCTTCAGGCTTCCTTGGCGGATGAACTGCGCTGCCGCCCGCTGCAACAAAGGCGGCGGCCCGGTGATATCGGAGACGTTGTGCAAGGCGGTGAAGCGCTCGAGCAGGGCCTCGGGGGCCAGCAGGTAGCCAATCCGCAGCCCTGGCATCAGCACCTTGGAAAGGCTGGCCAGGTGCACCACCTGCGACCCGGCCCCCAGGCGCTGGGCCAGGGCATACAGCGGGGTGGGAGGGGTTTTCTCGTAGCTCAAGCAGCCCAGGGTGTCGTCCTCCACCAGGGTGAAGCCATGGGCCTGGGCCAGCGCCAACAGCCGCCGCAGCCGCTCTTGGCAAAAGCGCAGCCCGGTGGGGTTGTGGTAGCTCGGGATGGTGTAGTAAAAGCGCGGGCGGTGGCGCTTCAGGAGGGCCTCGAGCACCTCCAGCCGGGGACCTTCAGCATCCAGGGGCACCGGCAGCGGCTTGAGGCGGAACTGCTTGAGAATCCCCAGCAAGCCCAGGTAGGTGGGCTCCTCCAGAAGCACCTCTTCCCCAGGCTCGGCTAGGGCCCGGCAGACCAGGGCCAGCCCCTGCAGCCCCCCCACCGTCACCAGCACCTCCTGGGGGTCGGCCTCGATGCCCCGTTGCTCCAGAAGCTCGCTGAGGGCCACCCTAAGCTCGGGCTCGCCCATCACCGAGCCGTAGCCGAAGACCTCGCGCGCCAGCGGCTTCAACCCCTCCAGGCAGGCCCAGAAGGCCTCGTAGGGGAACAGAGCAGGGTCGGCGGTGGCCAAAGCCAGGTTGTGCAGGGCCCGCGCGTGCTGCAACCGGTGCAGGTCGGAGAGCACCAGGTCGGGCTCGAGCCGCTCCCCCAGGCTGGGCTGGGCGGCGGGCCGGGCCTGGGGGCTCACAAAAGTGCCCCGGCCCACCACCGACTCGATGAGTCCATCGGCCTGCAGCTCGCGGTAGGCGTTGTGGATGGTGAGCCGGGTGGTGCCCACCTCGCGGGCCAGGGCCCGCACCGTGGGCAAGCGGGTGCCCGGGGGCAGCTCGCCCCTGGCGATGCGGGTGCGGAACTCCTCGGCGATGTGGCGGTATAAAGCGGTATGCCTGTCCCGCTGCAGCTTGACCCGGATTCCCATGGCGCTCCCCTTTGGATTGGGGAGCATTATAGGCACGGGCTCTGAGGGGGGAGAAGGTACAACTTGCTGGATTGTGCTAGGACAATCAAAGCCGGCGGGCAATCCGCAGGCCCCGCAGCGCGACCACCGCGCTGACCAGGACCAGCGCCCAGAAGCCGCTGCCGGTGGGCAGCAGGGCCCAAAGGGCGTACAAATAGCCTGCTACGGCCCCTACCGGGATGGGGTACCAGCTTTTGGGGTGGGCGCGCCAGTAGAAAAGCCAGTACAAGCCCGCCACCCCCAGGCCAATCCCCAGGGCCGGCAGGGTCGCCGCAGGATACAGGAAGCCGAAAAACCCCAGGGTGGGGGCGATGCCGCCACCGCCCCGGAAACCGAAGAAGAGGGGCCAGTTGTGCCCCGCCACCACCGCCACCCCCATCAGGGGGATGGCCCAGGGTGCCTGGAGCTGGCCCAGGTAGGCTGCCAGCCCACCCTTCAGGATATCGCCCAGGGCCACCGCCACCCCCCAGGCAGGTCCTAGCTGGCGGAAAGTGCCGCTGGCCCCGGGGGTGTCCCGGTCGGCTAGGTCAATGCCCCTGAGCCGGCCTGCAATCTGCCCAAAGGAGAGCGAGCCCAAGAGGTAGGCTACCAGGACCCAGAGCAGCTCCACTGCCAGAATGCTACCAGGGGTTTAGTCGGGAACCCCATCGCTGGGGGTGTGTTCCCGAATGCCCTGGCGCAGCAGCACCACCACCGGCCAGGCCACCACCAAAAGCAAGAGAGCTGCCATCAACCCTTCCATCGCTTTCAGGCTACCCCAAGGAGGTCAGGCCGGGGTCAGCGGGCCCTATATGACCTCACGGAAGCCGATGGCCTCGGCCCGGGCTTGGATT
Source organism: Meiothermus sp. QL-1 (assembly GCF_003351145.1). NCBI lineage: Bacteria > Thermotogati > Deinococcota > Deinococci > Thermales > Thermaceae > Meiothermus > Meiothermus sp. QL-1. The sequence goes on from NZ_QQSV01000003.1 coordinate 173,542, forward strand.
TCGCGTTTGAGCAGGGCGTGTTTGGGGTCGGAGAGGTAGGGGTCGGCGGCCAGGATGGCCTGGGCCAGGGCCCGGCTTTGCTCGATGATGGCCTGGTCGCTGGCCAGGTCGCCTAGCTTCAGGTCGGGCATGCCCGACTGGCGCAGGCCGCGCAGCTCGCCGGGCCCTCTGAGCTTGAGGTCCTGCTCGGCGATGTAAAAGCCGTCGTTGGAGCTCTCCAACACCCGCAGCCGCTCCAGGGTGCGTTTGGAGGCTTCGCCGGCAATCAGGATGCAGTAGGCCTCGAGCCCCCCCCGCCCCACCCGGCCGCGGAGCTGGTGGAGCTGGGCGAGGCCGAAGCGCTCAGCGTTCTCCACAATCATCAGGGTGGCCCGGGGGATGTCCACCCCCACCTCGATGACCGTGGTGGAGACCAAAAGATCGAACTCGCCCCGCCGGAAGCGCTCCATAACCTGGTCTTTTTCCTCAGGCCGCATCCTGCCGTGCAGGAGGTCGATGCGTACCTCGGGCAGCAGCCGTTCCAGCTCCTCGCGCAGGCGGGTGGCCGCGGCCAGCTCGAGCGCGGCCTCGCCCTCCTCAATCATGGGGGTCACCACGAAGACCTGGTGGCCCTTCCTGACCTCCTGGCGGGCGAAGGCGTAGGCCTGGAGGCGGCTCTTTTGTCCGAGGATGCGGGTCCTGACCGGCTGGCGTCCTGGGGGCAGCTCGTCTATCTGGGATATCTCCAGGTCGCCGTACAGGGTAAGGGCCAGCGAGCGGGGGATGGGGGTGGCCGACATCACCAGCACATCCGGGCGCTGGCCCAGAAGCCTCCGACGCTGAAGGACGCCGAAGCGGTGCTCCTCGTCGATTACGGCCAGGCCCAGGTCGAAGAACTCCACCCCCTCCTGGATGAGGGCGTGGGTGCCCACCACCACCTGGGTCTCGCCGCTTCTGAGCCTTTCCAGAACGGCTTTTTTCTCCCCCTGGCCCATGGAGCCCACCAGGAGGTCGAGGCGCACCCCCAGGGGGTAGAGGTAGCGGGTGAGGCTATCGAAGTGCTGCTTGGCCAGAATCTCGGTGGGGGCCATCAGGGCTCCCTGGACCCCGTTCTCGGCCGCCACGTACAGAGCAGCGGCCGCCACCACGGTCTTGCCCGAGCCTACATCGCCCTGCACCAGCCGGGCCATCTGCCGCTCGGACTGCATGTCGGCCAGGACCTCCGCCAGCACCCGCTCCTGGGCCCGGGTGAGGGGGAAGGGCAGCGCTGCGCGGAAGCGCTCCAGCATCCCTGGGCTCACCCGGAAGCTCCGCCCCAAAAGGGCCGAGCCCCCCGACTCGAGCATCACCTTGAGCTCCAGCAGCAGGTACTCGTCGAACTTGAGCCGATGGAGGGCCTTTTGCAGGGCTTCCTCCGACTCAGGAAAGTGGGCCTGGCGCAGGGCGAAGTCGAGGGAGGGGAGGCCCTGGGCGGGGGCATAGGCGGCCAGGGGGTCGGGGAGCTGGGGGAGGCTGGCCAGGGCCTGCCAGACCGCCCGGCGCAGGAAGGCCTGGCCCACCCCCTCCTTGGCGGCGTACACCGGAACGATTCGCCCGGTGGAGAGCGACTCCCCCCCTTCGTCCTCGAAGTACTCCACGTTCATGGAGATTGCCCCGCCCCGCTTTTGCACCCGGCCGGTGAGCACCAGGCTGGCCCCTTCCGCCACCTGTTTGAACACCCAGGGCTGGTTGAACCACACCCCGGTGAACCTCCATCCCCAGGCGTCCACAAACCGCACCTGCACCAGCTGCATCCCCTTTTTGGGGGTCTTGACCAGCTCGCGGCTAAGCACCCTGCCCACCACGGTGGCCTTGGCCCCGTCCTCCACTTCCCGCACGCTCCGCAAAAGGCGCCGGTCCTCGTAGCGCCGGGGGTAGTAGTGGAGCAGATCGCGCAGGCTGCGCAGGCCCAGCGCGGCCAGCTTCCGCCGAGACCCAGGCCCCAGCCCCAGGGCCTCGAGCGGGGTGTCGAAGCTGGGCCTCAGGGGGGGCGGACCCCCTAGGAGCTGGATGGCCTGCTGGAGCCGGGTGAGGCGGGTCTCGGGTTCCATGGTCCGGTAGCCCGCGAGGAGCCGCCGCACCTCGGGGAAGGGCTGGCCCAGGTTCTGCACCAGCCGCTCCAGCCCACCCGCCACCACCCGGTCGTGCCCGCCGTCGGCCAGCTCGCGTTCCAGCGGCTTTAGCAGGCGGAGGCGCTGCTCCTCGCGCGTCATCCTTCCCATTGTATCGGCTCTGCGGGGCACGGGCGGAAATTGTCCAGAAAGTCATGGTCGTTTGGCAGAGGGCTTTATACTTGGTGGGTATGGCTTTGTCCCAGGTAGAGGTTCTACCCAACGGCCTGACGCTGGCCGTGGAGGAGCGGCCCTGGAGCCCCGGGGTGGCTATGCAGCTTCTTTTGCCGGTGGGCGCGGTTACCGACCCCGAGGGTCTGGAGGGGGCGGCCAGCCTGCTGGAGGGCTGGCTGTGGAAGGGGGCCGGTCCTTACGATGCGCGGGCGCTGGCCGATGCCTTCGACCGATTGGGGGTGCGGCGGGCCAGCTCCAGCGGGCTCGAGCACACCACCTTTACCGCTCAGTTCCTCGCCGACAAGCTTTCTGCGGTGCTCAGGCTTTACGCCGAGGTGCTTCAGCGCCCTCACCTGCCCGAGGAAGGGCTGGAGGCGGTCCGCCAGATGGCCCTGCAGGGGCTGGCCGCGTTGGAGGACCAGCCTCCTAAGAAGATGTTCGTCGCCCTGCGCCGGGCGGTCTTCCAAAGCCCCCATGGGCGCAACCCGGAGGGGGTGAGGGCCCACCTCGAGGCCGCCCGGGCAGCGGATTTGCGCGAGGACTTTGCCCGCCGGTATGCCCCTCGGGGGGCCATTCTGGCCCTGGTGGGCGGGGTGAGCTACGAGGCGGCCCGCTCGGCGGTGCTGGAGGCCTTAGGGGGCTGGCAGGGCGAGGGGGTGCCCCACCCACCGGTGGTGCTCAACCCACCCTGTGCTTTGCACCTGGAACAGGAAACTGCCCAGGTACAGATTGGCCTCATCTACCCCGATGTGGGCTTCGACCACCCCGAGTACTACACCGCCCGCCTGGCGGTGCAGGTGCTTTCGGGGGGTATGAGCAGCCGCCTTTTCACCGAGGTGCGGGAGAAGCGGGGGCTGGTCTACTCGGTCTACGCCACCTCTGGGGGGGTGCGCGGCTACAGCTACCTCATGGCCTACGCCGGCACCACCCCTGAGCGGGCCGACGAGACGCTGCGGGTCCTCGAGGCCGAGATTGCCCGGTTGGCCGAAGGGGTGAGCGAGGAGGAGCTTGCGCGGACCAAAATCGGCCTCCGCGCAGCCTTGGTGATGCAGGACGAATCGGCCCGCTCCAGGGCCGCCAGCATGGCCCGCGACCTCTTCGTGCTGGGCCGGGTGCGCTCGCTGGACGAGATCGAGGCCCAGATTGCCGCAGTGGACATAGCCCGCCTCAACCGCTATCTGGCCGAAAACCCCTACCGGAACCCCTGGGTGGCCACCCTGGGGCCGCGCAAGCTGGTGATGCGATGAGAACCCCGACGCTTTCTAGAGTAGAGTTCAAGGAGGCCGTGCTGGAAAACGGCCTGACGGTGATAGCCGAGATTAACCCGGAGGCCCGGAGCGTGGCTCTGGGCTACTTCTGCAAGACCGGCAGCCGCGACGAGACCCCTGAGGTAGCCGGGGTCTCCCACTTCCTGGAGCACATGCTCTTCAAGGGCAGCGAGCGGCGGGGGGCCTTGGAGGTGAACCTCGAGTTCGACCGACTGGGTGCCCAGTACAACGCCTTTACCTCGGAGGAGAACACCGTCTACTACGGGGCGGTGCTGCCGGAGTTCGCCCCCGCGCTTCTGGAGCTCTGGACCGATTTGATGCGCCCTGCTTTGCGCCCGGAGGACTTCGAGACCGAGAAGCAGGTGATTTTGGAGGAAATCGCCCTCTACGAGGACCGCCCCCAGGCGATGCTCTTTGACTGGGGGCGCGCCCGCTACTTCCGCGGCCATCCTCTGGGCAACAGCGTGCTGGGCACCAAGGCCAGCATCACCGCCCTCACCCGCGAGCAGATGGCGGCCTACCAGGCCCGCCGCTATGTGCCCTCCAACCTGGTGCTGGCCCTGGCCGGCAAGGTGGACTGGGAGCGCACCTTGGCCCAGGTGGAGGCCCTCACCGCCCACTGGCCCAGGGGCCAGGCCCCCCGGGCCTACCCGGCGCTCGAGCCGGCCAGTGGCGAGCTGCGCGAGCCCTACCCCAAGGCCACCCAGGCCTACCTGGCCTTCTTTGCCCCGGGGGTATCGGCCCAGGACCCGCGCCGCTACGCGGCCCACCTGCTGGCCCGCATCCTGGGGGGGGAGGACAACAGCCGCCTACACTGGGCCCTGGCCGACAAGGGTCTGGTGGAATCGGTGGGCGCCGGGATAGACGAGGCCGACAGGGCCGGGCTGTTCTACGTGCACGTCCAGGCCGACCCCAAAAACGAGGGGGTGGTGCGGGAGGTGCTGTACCAGGAGCTTGCGCGTCTGGAGCGCGAAGGGGTGCGGGAGGAGGAGCTGGAACAGGCCAAAAACAAGCTGGCCACGGCCCTGGCCTTTGCCGGTGAGACCCCCATGCAGCGCCTGATGAGCATAGGCCTGGACTACCTATACAACCAGACCTACACGCCTTTGGATGAGGTCGCCCGAAGGGTGACGGCGGTGACGCGGGACGAGGTAGAGGCCCTGCTGGAAGAGAGGCCCTTCAGCCGCGGTTTTCTCTACAGCCTGGTCCCCGCCTGAGCTCAGTGGGGTCTGGCCAGCACCAGCGTCCAGTAGGTGCGGTAGGTGTTGACAGAGTTCCCTTCAACCACCGCCGCCCCTATCTCGCTGAAGCTCTGGCTCTTGATGGCCTGGCAGTGGCCGGTCTGGCTGGAGAGCCAGGCCCGTATGACCGAGGGCATATCGGGTTGGCCGGCGGCGATGTTCTCGCCCCAGCTTGCGGCCCGGTAGCCGGTTCTTTGAATGCGCTGGCCGGGGTTGGAGCCGTCGGAGCCGGTGTGGGAAAAGAAGTTGTGCTGCTGCATGTCCTGGCTGTGGGCCAGCGCGGCCTGGGCGAGCTGGGCGTTCCACCGCACCGGGGGTGCAGGCTGGGGAAAGTCCTGGCCGGCGCAGCGGCAGGGGGTGGCGCGCACCTGGTTCAGGGCCTGGGTGAAGGCATCGGGAACGAGGCCCGAGCCGGGAGCGCTGAAGGCCACCTGGCTGCAGGCGGGAAGCTCCGGGGTGGAGGAGGTCCCGGGGGTGCTGCAGGCGACAAGCATGAGCAGTGACCAGAGCCATGCGCGCATACCAGGCCATACTCTACACGCTCCCGGGCTGGCCCTGACCTGAACCTGCACCAAAGGGCGCTAGTATGGTGGGGATGCGCGCGGTGGGGCTTTGCCTGGTGCTGCTGGCCGGGGCCTTGGCCCAGTCGCCCTTGGAGCTCGAGGTGCTGCGGCGGACCAACGAGGCCCGGCAGGCGCAGGGGCTCGGGCCCCTGGTCTGGGATGCGCTGGCCCACAGGGCCGCGCTTCACCACGCCCAGGACATGCTCAAGCGCAACTACTTCGCCCATCGTAGCCCCGAAGGGCAGGGGCCCGCCGAGCGGTTGCAGCGGGCAGGGGTGCTGGAGGTGGCCGTCGGGGAGAACCTGGCGCAGTTTGCCGGCTACCCTGAGGCCGAGGTCCCCCGGCGGGCCCTGGAGGGCTGGCTCGAGAGCCCCGGCCACCGGGCCAACCTGCTCAACCCCCGTTTCACTCACCTGGGGGTGGGGCTGGTGCGGGAGGGGCGGCGGGTGGTGGTGGTGCAGAACTTTGTCGCCCGGCCCTTTGAGCTGGGGGTGGAGCGCGCGCCGGTCCAGGCCGAGCGGACCATCCTGCGGCTTTCCGGCACCGCCCCGGGAACGCTGGGGGTTTTTCTGGGCGACCACCTGTTCGCCCGCCTCGAGCCGCCCATCTCGGCCCACCTGGAGCTGCCGCCCGGGGCCCAGGTGCGCTATGCCCTCTACGACGGAAAGGGCTGGTGGGCGGTCCGGAACGGTGAGCAGGGCCTTTCGCTGGAGGTAGCCCTGGAGCGCCGCTTCGCGCCCGGGCAGCGCGTGGACCTGCGCCTGCCGCGAGGGGCCTTTGTGCTGGCCCTGGGGGCCGAGCCGCGGCTGTGGCAGAGCGTGGAGGGGCCGGCGCGGCTGACCCTTACCCTGCCCTCCACCCTGGGGGCTCTTTGGGTGGGGCAGCGGCAGGGGGGAAGGGTCCTCTATACCCACCGGATTCCCCTGTCGTAGGGGCAATGGACATCCGCGCAGGGAACGTGGAGAATGGTCCCCAATGGCCGAGATCCTACCCATCCGCCTCTACGGCGACCCTATTTTGAAGAAGAAAGCCCAGCCGGTGCGCGATTTTAGCAGCCTACCGCGGCTGGCCGAGGATATGCTCGAGACCATGTTCGAGGCCCGGGGGGTGGGGCTGGCGGCCCCGCAGGTGGGTCTGAGCCAGCGGCTCTTCGTGGCCGCCTTGTACCAGGATGAGGACGGGGAGGAAGGGGAGGAGGCCCCCTTGCGGACGCGGGTCAAGGAGGTCTACGTGATGGCCAACCCCGTCATCACCCACCGCGAGGGGAGCCAGTCCATCCTCGAGGGCTGCCTCTCCCTGCCCGGGCTTTACGCCGAGGGGGCCCAGCGCGACCTGAGGGTGCGGGTGGAGTACCAGAACGAACGGGGAGAGCCCAGGGTTCTGGAGGCCGAGGGCTACTTTGCGGTGGTGCTCCAGCACGAGATTGACCACCTGGACGGAATCCTCTTCTTCCAGCGGATGCCCCTGCCCCTCCGGCAGCGCTTTTTGGAGGAACACCGCGAGGACCTGGCCCTTTTCCAGCGGCGGGCCCGGGCCTTCCTGCGGGAGGCCGGCCAGCGGTAGCCATGGGGCGCCGACTGGCCTTCTTTGGCTCGCCGGCCTGGGCCCTGCCGGTGCTGGAGGCCCTCTGCCAGCACCACGAGGTGGCCCTGGTGGTCACCCAGCCCGACAAGCCCGCAGGCCGCGGTCTCAGGCTGACCCCCTGCCCGGTGGCGGCCTGGGCGGAGGCGAGGGGCCTTAGGGTGGAGAAGCCCGCGCGGCTTCGTAAAAACCCTGAGTTCCTGGCGCTTTTTCAAAGCCTGGGCCTCGAGGTTGCCGTCACCGCAGCCTATGGCAAAATCCTCCCCGCCGAGCTGTTGGAGGTGCCCGAATACGGCTTCCTCAACCTGCATCCCTCCGACCTGCCCAAGTACCGGGGCCCCGCGCCGGTGCAGTGGACGCTCATCAACGGCGAGACCGAGACCGCAGTCTGCATCATGCAGACCGATGCGGGCATGGACACCGGCCCCATCCTGGCCCGCTGGCGCACCCCTATAGGCCCTGACGAGACTGCGGTGGAGCTTTCCGAGCGGCTTCGCGCCAAGGGCATTGAGCTCCTGCTCGGCCTGCTGGAGAATCTAGAGCACCTGAATCCCTCCCCCCAGCCCCCCCAGGGCACCCATGCCCCCATGCTGCGAAAGGAGGATGGCCGGATACGCTGGGCGGATAGCGCCGCGGCCATCTACAACCGCCACCGGGGGGTGCAGCCCTGGCCCGGGAGCTGGTTCAGCTTCCAGGGGAGGCGGGTCCAGGTCTTGCGGATGCGCAAGGAAGACCTGCCTCCGGCCTCGCCGGGGACGGTGGTGGGGATCGGGGAAGGGGTGATGGTGGCCGCGGGCGAGGGGGGCATAGCCCTGCTCGAGGTCAAGCCCGAGGGAAGGAGGCCCATGCCCGCCGCCGACTGGGCTCGAGGGGTCCGGCTACTGCCTGGGGCAGAACTGGTTTGAGCTGGGCTGGGGCGCGGGTATCCTGGAGCCGGTGAAACTGGCGGACCGATACCAGCTTCTGGCCCCCCTGGGTGAGGGGGGAATGGCCGAGGTCTGGAAGGCGCTCGATTTGCGCATGGACCGGCCGGTGGCGGTGAAGATCCTTCACGCCTATCTGCACCCGAGCGAGCGCCAGCGCTTTTTCCAGGAGGTGAGGGCCCTCTCCCGCCTCTCCCACCCTGGGGTGGTGCAGGTCTTCGATTTGGGGGAGGAGGCGGGGCGCACCTACTTCGTGATGGAGCTGGTCGAGGGGGGCAGCTACGACCGGCTGGGCCCCTTTGAGGATGGGATGGAAGGCCTGCGCCTGCTTTTGGCTTCGGCCCGGGTGTTGGAGGCGCTGGCCCATCTGCACGCCCGGGGGGTAATCCACCGCGACCTCACCCCGCGCAACATCCTGGTCACGCTGGAGGGCCAGCCCAAGCTGATGGACCTGGGCCTGGCCTACCTGATGCAGGAAAGCCGCCACCTTACCCGCACCGGCATCACCGTGGGCACCCCAGAGTATATGGCCCCCGAGCAGGCCAAGGGCCTCCCCCTCACCCCCCAGGCCGACCTCTACAGCTTTGGGGCGGTGCTCTACCGCACCCTGACGGGAAAGCCCCTCTTCGAGGGGGAGAACGACCAGTCGGTGCTCTACCAACACGTTTACGAGGTGCCCGCCCCCCCTCAGGCGCGCAATCCGGCTGTGCCGCCGGCGGTGGCCGAGCTGGTGCTGGCCCTTTTGCAGAAAAACCCGGCCGAGCGCCCGGCCAGCGCCCGGGCGGCCCACGCGGTCCTGGAGGAGGCTTTGCGCACCTACCGCGAGCACCTTTCGGCCACCCCCAGGGCCGGTGCCAGCCGCAGCGGGCACTACCCAAGCGGTCCGGCCCGGCCAGAGCGGCTCGAGCTCGCCGGTACCTTCGACCTTGCCGGGCAGGTGGCCTGGCCGGGTGAGCTGGTGGCGCGGGAGGGAAACCTCTGGGTGGGGGCCGGACAGGGGCTTGCCCGGCTCGATCTGGCCGATGGCGCCCTGCATCGCTACCGCCTGGGCGATGAGGTCTCGGCTCCTCCAGTGGTGGACGGGTCGCGGGTCTATGTGGCGGCCTGGGACGGCCGCCTGACCGCCCTCACCCTTTCTGGGCGGCCGGTGCTGAGCTTTCCCACCCGGGCCGAGATTACCGCCGCCCCGCTGGTGGCTGGGCTCATCTATCTTCCAGGGCGGGATGGGTTCTTGTACGCCCTCGACGCCAGTGGCACCCTGCGCTGGGGTTTCCAGGCTGGGAGTGAGCTTTCGGCCCCGCCCACGCTTTACCGGGGGCTCCTCTTCGTGGCCGCGGAGAGCGGCTGGCTTTTTGCCCTGGACCCCGAAACGGGCCGCCTGCGCTACAAGGTGGAGACCGGCCCCGTGCACACCGCCATACCTGCTCGGGGGGGGCTTCTGTTCATCCCTACCTGGGCCGGGGAGATTCATGCCTTCGACCCTCTCACCCGCGAGGTGCAGTGGAGCTTCGACCTGGAGGGTGAGCTTTGGGGTGCACCGGCTCTGGACGAACGGAACCTGTACGCCGCCAGTTGGGCAGGGAAGCTTTACGCTCTGAACCAAAGAACCGGGGATGTGGTGTGGGAGCTCAAGGTCGGCAAGGTCACCGCAGCCCTCTCCATCGCCCACGGGGTGCTCTACCTGGGTACCGAGGAGGGGCGGGTGCTGGGGGTGGATGCTCAGAGTGGGCGCCTGGTCTTCGAGGCCAGCGGCCTGGGCCCCATCCAGGTGCCGCCTTTGCCCTACCGGGGGGCGCTTTATGTGGCCACGCTAGCGGGGAAGCTGTACCGGTTTGCATGAGGCGGCCCCTGGGGTGGCGCTGGGTTAGACTGTTCGGTGTCTTTGCGCCTGACCGACGAGCAGCAGGCCATTGTGGCCCACAACGAGGGGCCTGCGCTGGTTTTCGCCGTGGCCGGGGCCGGCAAGACCACCGCGCTGGTGCACCGCATCGAGCGCCTGGTGCGGGAGGAGGTCTTCGAGCCGCGCAAAATCCTGGCCACTTCCTTCAGCCGTATGGCGGTGGACGACCTCAGGCAGGCGCTCTCGCGCTGGCCCCACACCCTGGGGGTGCAGGTTTCCACCCTGCATGCGCTCTGCTACCGCATCTTGCGCAAGGCTGAGCGGGAGGGCCTCTGGCCTGGAGCTGAGCTCAGGGAAGAGGCCGAGCGGATTCTGCTGCAACGCGCGATGCAGCGGGCCCGCGAGCTCAGGTGCTCCTGGGTTTCCGAGCTGGACGGCCTCGAGCCCGAGGACTTCCTGAACTACGTGGGGGCCTGTAAAGGCAACCTGCAGTACGCCGACCTGAAGGGGGCCGGGCTGCCTCCAGCGGCCCTGCGGGTGGCTGCGCAGGCGAAGGCCCCCGAGGGGCTCGAGTGGTACCTGGACCTGTACCGGCTTTTCGAGCAGGTGCGGCGGGAGGAAGGAATTCTTACCTTCGACGACATGCTGATGCAGGGCTGGGAGGTGCTGGTGCGGCACCCCGATTTACTCCAGGCGGTGCAACGGGCCTTTCAGGCAGTGCTGGTGGACGAGTTCCAGGATGTGAACCTGGCCCAGTCGGAGCTGCTCGACCTGATTACCGCGCCGCACCGCAACTACATGGCGGTGGGCGACGACGACCAGACCATCTACGAGTGGCGGGGGGCCAGTCCACGCTTCATCCTGGAATTCGCTCGCCGGTACGGGGCGAAAAAATACCTGATCCGCGACACCTTTCGCTGCCCGCTGCCCCAGGCCTTGCTGGCCAACCAGGTCATCGCCCAGAATCCCCAGCGCGAGCCCAAGCGGCTGAGCCCCGTTCGGCTGGGAAAGGGGCGGGTGCACCTGTGTTTGCCGCCCCACGCGCCGGCCCAGGCCCTGGCCCTGGTGGACGAGGTTGAGTCCCTGCAGGCGCAGGGCTACCGGCTTGACCAGATGGTGGTGCTCCTCCGGCTCTACGCCCAGACCCCCTATCTGGAGCAGCTTCTCCTCGAGCGCTCCATCCCCTACCAGGTGGTGGGCAGCCCTCCCTTCTACCAGCGGCCGGAGATCAGGGTGCTGTTGAGCTATCTGCGCCTGGCTTTGGGCGAGGGGGAGGCGCAGGACTGGTTTGCCGTTTACAACACGCCCAAGCGCTACCTGAGCCGGGCTGTGGCCGAGGTGGTTTGGCGGAGGGCGCAGGAGGTGGGGCTGGAGGAGGCTTTGGTGCAGGTGGCGCACCAGGAAGTTTCGGCTCAGAGGCCGCTGCTCGAGCTGGCCGAGCTTTTTTTCTGGCTCCGCTCTGCTGCGGGTGCGCCCGCCCATGCCGTGTTGGAAGCCCTGGAGCGGCGCCTGGACTATTCCCGCCACCTTCTTCGCGGCTTGCCCGAGGTGGGGGCGGGTCGGGTGGAGGGGGTGCGGGTCTTCATCGAGTACGCGCGGGACAAGGGCCAGGTGCGCGACCTCCTTGCCCACCTGCGCGAGCTGGTTCGGTGGCACGACGGTACTAGCGCCGAGCGGCTCAGCCTGATGAGCATTCATCGGTCGAAGGGCCTCGAGTGGCCCATAGTCTTCCTCCCAGACTGCAACCTGGGCACGTTTCCCTATAGCAGCGGAAACCTGGAGGAGGAGCGGCGGCTTTTCTACGTGGCCCTCACCCGCAGCTCGAGCCACACCTACCTCTATGCCCTATCCTCCCTGCCCCTCTCGCCCTTTTTGCAGGAGGCGGAGGTGTTGGAAGCAGCCGAGCGGCTGGAGAAGGCCCTAGCCCAGCCCCCCGAGGCTCTTTCCACCGCTGCGCTGGTGGCCCTGGCCCGGGAGGTAGCCGCGTTCGGCCTGGAGCGCTTTCTCTCCCACTGGTGGCCCGCTACGGCCCGGCTTGTGGCCCGGGTGCTGCGCCTTTTCGCCAGGGCCGAGGCTATGGGGCTTTCGGCTGCGCTGGGGCTTACGGCGGAGGCCAAAAAGGTCTGGGCGGACCTTGGTAGCGAGCCAGGCGAGGGCCCTCCGGGAGAATTTGCCGACCTGGCCGCCCTTGCACCCCAGCCAAAGAGCGGGCCTTTGCCCGGGCAGTGGGTGCGACACCTCCAGTTTGGCGTGGGCCGGGTGGTGGCGTTGGAGGATGGGGTGGTCACGGTGGCCTTTGCTGAAGGGATGCGGCGGCTGGCTCTGCGCTATGCCCGGCTCGAGGTGCTCGGTTAATGGGGATGGACCGGCTCAGGTGCTGTTCAGCAGCCTGGCCACCTTCTTAAGCTCGGCCACCAGGTCCTTGCGCACCAGCAGGGTGACCTTCCCATGCCGCACCACCACGGTGTCCTGGAGGCCGATCGTCACCACCAGCTCGTCCTCGGGGGCGTAGATGATGGCCCCCTCGGTGTGCAGGCCCAGGTGCCGGCCCAAAGCCAGGTTGGGCCCCTCCTTGGGAAAGTGCCGCTCCAGGGCGGTCCAGTCGCCCAAGTCGTCCCAAGGAAAGGTGGCGAGCACCATGTAGGCCCGCTGGCTTTTTTCGCTCACCGCGTAGTCCAGGCTAATCTTTTCTCCGCGGCCTTCCAGCACCCAAGGGGCGTGCTGCTGGAACTCCTCGAGCCACACCCTTCTTTGGGCCAGGTAGATGCCGGCGTTCCAGTAGTAGCGGCCGCTGGCCACGAACTCTTCGGCCAGCTCCGGGTTGGGCTTCTCTCGAAAGCGGGCCACGCGGTAGACCCCGGGCCGCACCTCAGCGCCCTTTTCCAGGTACCCGTACCCGGTGGCAGGGTATGCGGCTGGGACCCCTATGGTGAAGAGGCCGGGGAGTTCTGCTGCGGCGCATAGGGCCTGCTCGAGGTCCCGGGCAAAGGCTTGTTCGTCGCCTACGTGGTGGTCGGCGGGGAAGAAGGCCAACACCCCTTCCGGTAGCCTTTTCAGGGCAAGGGCCACGGCGAAGGCGGTGTCCTTGGGTTCAGGCTCCAGAAGCAGGTTGTCCTCAGGCAACCAGGGCAAGTGCTCCCGCACCAGCGGTGCAAGCTGCGGTGGGGCTGCCACGAACACACTGGCCTCACCGAAGATCCCCCTGAGCCGCTCGCCCGTGGTCTCCAGCAGGCTTTTGGGGCCGAAAAGGCGCAGGAAAGGCTTGGGTTGCTCAGGAGTGGAAAGGGGCCAGAACCGTTCTCCTCGCCCTCCGGCCAAGATTACCGCCAGCCGCCTCATGCCCCCACCACCCTTCGAGCCTCCTGCAAGAGCGCCCCCACCAACCCAGGCGAGGTGGCCTCCACATAAAGCCGCAGCACCGGCTCGGTGCCCGAAGCGCGGAAGAGCACCCAGGCCTCGGGGTAGAGCCACTTCACCCCGTCCAACGCCTCCACCCCTACCGGCCGAAGCCCCGCCAGCGCGCGCGGCTCCTGCAGGGAGGCCAGGTCCAGAGGGGCTTCCAGAGGGAGGTCGAGCCGGTCGTAGGCGTGGGGCAGGCCGACCAGGGATTCCACTTGCTTGAACTGCTCCTCCAGGTCCTCCCCCGTGACCGCCAGGCTTTCTAGTAGGAGGAGGGCGGCTAGAAGACCATCGCGCTCGGGCAGGTGTTCAGGCAGGCCCACCCCTCCCGACTCCTCTCCTCCGAGAAAGGCCCCGCCCAAACTCGTCCTTGATCCACTTAAAGCCGATGGGGGTGGTGGTGACAGCAAAGCCCAGCCGCTGGCCTAGGTGGTCTATCAGCCAGCTCACCGCAAAGTTTTTCACCACCCGGCCCCGGTATCCCCGAAGGAAGCGGTAGCGGGCCAGAACGGCCAGGATCTGGTGGGGGTTAAAGTAGGTCCCACCGGCGAGCACCACGCCTACCCGGTCGGCATCTCCATCCGTGACCGCGGCGAAGCTGGGGGGAACCTGGCCCTCGAGGGCAGAGCGGGTGAAGGCCAGGTTCCTGGGGATTGGCTCGGGGTGCACCCCGTGGAAGAGGGGGTGGGCCTCGGCCCGCAGGGGCACCACCGGGCAGGGAAGCCCCGCCTGGGTGAAGAAGTCCTGCAGGATTCCAGCCCCAGCCCCGCCCATAGCGTCGTGGAATAGGGCGAACCCAGGGTTGTCCCGGAGCCAGGCCTCCAGCGCGCTCAAGTCTACCTGCCGGGCTAGAGCCTCTAGGTAGGCAGCCTTCAGGTCCACCGTTTGGTACCCGCCCTGGCGGTCAGGGGCCTCGGCAGGGATCAGGCGTTTGATGGCGCGGGCTGTTTCTTGGGGAATGGGTCCTCCGGCAGCGTCCTTGAACTTTACCCCAAGGTACTCGGGCGGGTTGTGGCTGGCGGTGACCATGGCCCCCCCGTCGGCCCCGAGGTGCTGCACGGCGAAGGAGAGCAGGGGGGTGGGGACTGCTCCTGGCAACAGGTAGACCTCGAGGCCTAACCCGGCCAGGTGGGCGGCCAGGGCGTGGGCAAAGGCGTGGGCTTGGAAGCGGGTGTCGTGCCCAACACCACCCTCCGCCCTTCCCGCTCTTGAAGGTAGCGTCCATAGCCCTCGGCCAGCCGGTGCAGGTTGCTGAAGGTGAACTCCCGGGCCATGACTCCCCGGAAGCCTTCTGTACCGAGTTTGATCTGGGAGTACACGGCAAGCCTCCGCCGGGGTATTCTAGCAGCCCTCGCGCTACGCTATGGGTTGTCCGGGGGTTGGGTCGAGGCCCGTACCACCAGGGTAGGCTCGAAGCGGAGGGTACGGGGGCCTTCGCAATAGCCGCGGATGCGTTCCATCAAGAGCCGGGCGGCGGCTGCGCCCATATCCTCGATGGGCTGGGCTAGGGTGGAAAGCCCCCGGGCCTCGGTCCAGGGGTGGCCATCAAACCCCAGCAGGCGTACCTCCCAGCCCACCCTCAGCCCCTGCCGCTCGGCCTCCTCCAGCACCCCCAGCGCCAGCAGGTCGGCCCCGGCAAAGATGTTGTAGGGGGGAGGAGCCAGCCGCATGAAGTGCTGCAGGGCCAGCCGCCCGCCCTCGGCCGAGAAGCGGGTGGGGAAGATGTGGGTAGGGGGAAGGTCGTACCCCAGGGCCTGTAGGCCCTCCCGGAAACCCACCACCCGCTCCTTGCCCACCGTGTTGCCCATCACCCTATCCAGCTCCTCCTGCATCTCGATGGCAAAGAAGCTGCCGGGGAACTGGGCCAGGTGCTGGGCGGCCATCCGGCCGCCCAGGCGATTGTCCAGGTAGGCCGAGTCGTAGTGGGGGCTGTGGGCGTCCACCAGCACCACCGGGCGCTCGGTGGGGAACTTTTGGTGGGGCAGCAGGTGGGCCAGGCCCTGCGAGGCCACCAGCAGTCCATCGGTCTGGTAGGCTAAGGAGCGGTTTTCCAGGTAGCGCCGAAGCCGCTGGGGGGAGAAGATAGGAAAGAGCGCTATTTCGTATCGTTCATCCGCCAGGACCTGCTCAATGCCCTCCAGCAGTCGGCTGTAGAACTCGGTGGAGATGACCGGGAGAATCACCGAGACGGTGTAGCTCCGGCCCCCCGCCACGCGGCGGGCGTGGGGGTTGGGGCTGTAGCCCAGGTGGGCCATGGCCGAGAGCACCCGGTTGCGGGTTTCCGGGCGCACCGAAGGGTGGTTGTTGAGCACCCGGCTGACGGTACCGATGCCCACCTGGGCGAGGTGGGCGACTTCGTGGATGGTGGGTTTGCGTTTGGCCACAGGCGTTTCCGGTGGAAGCGTTTTCGAAAATTCTACCATACGCGAGCGCACTTTGGTCCGGTGCGTAGGCTGCTTCCATGTTGGCATTTTTTGTTTCGCGAATACTCAAAAAATGAACCTCTGGCTTCTGGGAGACCAGCTCAACCACGCCCTGGTGCGGCAGCTTGCCCCTAGACAGGTCCTGCTGGTAGAGGCCTACGAGCTGGGCCGCACCCCGCCCATGCACCCCCAGAAGCTGGTGCTCTTCTTCTCGGCCATGCGGCACTTTGCCCAGGAGCTGAGAAAGGAGGGCTACCCGGTGGTTTACCTGCGGGCCGAGCGGCTGGAGGAGGCTTTGGACCGCTATTTTGAGGAGCACCCGGGGGCCACCTTGAGCCAGGTAGAGCCGGCCGACCATGGTTTTGCCGAGCGGGTGAGGGCATGGGTTGAGGCCAGGGGCGGGCACTACCAGCTTTTGCCCAACCCCTTGTGGCTTCTGCCCGCAGAGGCCTTCGACCGCTGGGCGAAGGGGCGCGATGTCTACCGCCTGGAGCACTTTTACCGCTATATGCGCCGGCGCACCGGCTACCTGATGCAGCAAGGGCGGCCCCTGGGGGGGGTGTGGAACTTTGATAGGGAAAACCGCAAGACCCCGCCTTCGGGCTACCGTCCGCCCGAGCCCCTGCTTTTTACCCCCGACGCCCTGACCCGCTCGGTTGCGGCAATGGTGCGGGCGCGCTTTAGGGGACACTGGGGCGAAATCGAGCCCTTTGCCTGGCCGGTGACCCGGAAGGAGGCCCTGGCGGCTTTAGAGGACTTCGTGCGCCACCGGCTGCCCCAGTTTGGCCCCTACCAGGATGCCCTGCTCGAGCAGAGCTGGAGCCTGCACCACTCGCTGCTCTCGCCGGCTCTCAACCTGGGGCTTCTGCACCCAGCCGAGGTGGTGGAGCGGGCCGTGGCGGCTTGGGCGGAGGGCGGTGTGCCCCTGGCCAGCCTCGAGGGCTTCGTGCGCCAGATCATCGGCTGGCGCGAGTTCGTCTACCATGTCTACCGGCGCGAGATGCCCGCCTTAGCCCAGGCCAACCAGCTTGAGGCTGAGCGCCCTCTGCCTCCCCTCTACTGGGGGGCCCCCACGCGGATGCGCTGCTTGGCGGTGGTGGTGGGGCGGGTGCGCGAGCGGGGGTATGCCCACCACATCGAGCGGCTGATGGTGTTGGCTAACTTTGCTCTAATCTACGGGGTTCTCCCCCAGGCGGCGAACGACTGGTTCATGCGGGCTTTTGTGGACTCGGCCGACTGGGTCATGGTGCCCAACGTTTTGGGCATGGGGCTCTTTGCCTCACCGGTGCTCTCCTCCAAGCCCTACGCGGCCAGCGGGCGTTACATCGCCCGCATGGGCAATCACTGCGCGCAGTGCTTCTACAAGGTAGGGGAGACCCTGGGCGAGCAAGCCTGTCCCTTCAATAGCCTCTACTGGGACTTCCTGATAGCGCACCGCTCTCGCCTGGGGGGCCACCCCCGCCTGGGGGCGCTTTACGGGACGCTGGACCGGTGGGGCCCTGCGTTTCAGGCGGCCCTGCGCCAGCAGGCCGCTTTTTGGCGGGAACGGATTGGGCAGGGGGAGGCATAATGCGTTACTTCCCCTTCTGAAAAAGCATTACCTGGGCTTTAGGCGTGAATAACGGCGGGGCGGTGGGCTCTTGGAGGTAAGCTCTCGTAAATGAACCCAGCCGGGCCTGGCATTGTGCTAGGGTGGCCTTTGGTAGGGGGTGGGCGTTGCTGGCTTCGATGAACACCTGGTTGGCAGAGGAGCGGGTGGGGCTTGCAGCGGGTATAGGGGTGCTGTTGGGCTACGCTCTGGTCTTCCTCGAGCCCGAGCGCCTGGGGCCCCACCCTTTCCTGTTGGCCTCGCTCGCTTCGGCGGTGTTGGGCTGGCGGCTGGGCCTTAGGGTCGCGCTGGTTTTGGGCTTGCTTGGCCTCCTGTTGCAGGCCTGGTGGCTGGGTTTGCGTCTGCCTGCTTGGGGGAAGGAGCCGCTGGAGTCGGTTTACTTCCTGGCCGGAGGGTTGTTTCCCTGGCTGGCAGGCCTCATCCGTTACCGCTTCGTGCGCAAGGTCAAGCCGCCGGCGGAGCCGTTGGCGATGGAGGAGCGGCACACCGAACTCACCCTGTTCTCGCGGGTGGGGGATGAGCTGGCCCGCGACCTCGAGCCCCTGGGCCTGGTACGGGGGGTGGTGGATACCCTGTGCCAGCACCCCCGCTTCGAGGGGGTGGCCGCGTATAGCCCTGAAGGAGGTGGGCTTCGTCTGCTCTGGGCAGGGGGTAGGCCAGTTCTGCCGGACCGCTTTGATGCCAGCCACGAGGCCGTTCTGCAGGCCGCCCGTTCAGCTAGGAAGCGGGTGGTGCCACTGGGCGAGGACCGGCTTCTGGTGGTGGTGCCCCTGCCGGTGCAGGGGCGGGTGGAGGCAGTGCTGCTCGCGGTGGGTCCGGCAGCCGAGATCAGCCCCCGGGACTTGCGCTTTTTGGAGGGGGTGGCGGCGCAGCTCAGCCTGGCCATAGACCGTTCCCGGGCCTACGAGGCCCTGCACGAGCAGGAGACGCTCTACCGCACCCTCTTGGAAACCCTGCCCGATGGGGTGGCGCTGCTGGACGGTTCTAGACTGCTTTACTTGAACCCTGCGGGGCTGCGCGGCCTGGGGTATGCGCAGCTAGAGGAGGTGGTGGGGCGGCCGCTGGCCGACTTCGTTCACCCAGAGGACCTGCCGCGGGTGGCCGAGCGCCTTCAGCGCATTCTGGCCGGTGAGCCCGACCAGGCCGAGGAGGTCCGGTTGGTGGCTGCGGATGGGCGCGTTCTCGAGGTCGAGGTCCATGGGGTTCTGGTGCAGCTTCGGGACCAGAAGCAGGTCATGATCTCCATTCGGGATGTAGGGGAGCGAAAGCGGCAGCAGGCCCGCATCGAGTATTTGGCCTACCACGATCCCCTGACCGGTCTGCCTAACCGGCGCAAGCTCTGGGAGGAGGCCGAGAAGATGCTGCTGCCCGACCGCCGTCGCCGCGACACCCCGGCCCTCATTTACCTGGACCTGGACAACTTCAAGCTGGTCAACGATACCCTTGGCCACCCGGCAGGGGACGAGCTCCTGTGCCAGCTTGCCCAGCGGATCCGGGAGGTGCTGCGCCAGAATGACCTGCTGGTGCGCATGGGAGGGGACGAGCTGGCGGTACTTCTCCCCTCGGCCAACCGTGAGGCTGCGCTCGCTGCGGCCCAGCGCATCAGCAGGGTCTTCCAGCAGCCCTTCAAGCTGGGGGGACAGGTTGTCTACGCCCAGGCCAGCCTGGGGGTGGCCCTCTATCCTGAGCACGGTCAGACGCTGGATGAGCTGGCCCGGGCTGCCGACGTGGCCATGTACCAGGCCAAGCAGAGCCGCACAGGCATAGCTGTTTACGACCCGGCCCTGGACGTGAACTCCCTCGAGCGGTTGAAGACCATCCAGGAGCTGCGCAGAAGCATCCAGGAAGGCCAGTTTCTCATCTGGTACCAGCCTATCCTGGCCCTTCCTGAGCAAAGGGTGGTCAGGTGGGAGGCCCTGGTGCGCTGGGAGCATCCTGTTCGAGGTTTGCTGAGCCCTATGGAGTTCGTTCCCCTGGCCGAGGAGTCAGGGCTGGTGGGCGAGCTCGATCTGGTTGTGCTGCGCCAGGCTGTGCGCGAGCAAAAGCGGCTCAATAGGGGTCTGGCCGTTAACTTCTCTGCTTCCACCCTTGCCCATCCCCACTGGGTGCGGGAGGTGGTGCGGGCGCTGGTGGAGGAGAATCTGCCCCCGGAGTTTTTGTGGATAGAGATCACCGAATCGGCCTTGCTGCCGGAGCGGCAGAGGTGGTTGGCGGGTCTGGTTGCGCTGCGGGGTTTGGGGGTTCGGGTGGCGCTGGACGATTTTGGGATGGGTTACTCCTCTCTGGCCCACCTCAGACAGCTGCCAGTAGACCTTGTCAAGATAGACAAGAGCTTCGTGAAGGGTGTAGGGCGCGATTCGGCGGCCGAGAACATTCTGAAAGCCACGCTGCAGCTGGCCCAGGCCTTTGGCTTGAAGACCCTGGCCGAGGGGGTGGAGCGGCGCGAGCAGCTCGAGTGGCTGGCCCACCACGGCTGCAACTATGCCCAGGGCCACTACATTGGCCCACCGCTTTCCCTGCAGGAGGCCTTGAGCAGGGGTAGGGCTCTGTGACTGTTGCATTTTTATGCATTTCGTAATAATATTCAAACAAGCAGCGGATGCGCTGCTTGACACCCGGCCAACAAACCTTGTAGACTCCGGGCCAAGAAACTTACTTCAGGGTTAAGTCCGCTCCGGTGAGGGCGCGAACCTTCTTGGCAGCAAGAAGGTTTTTTCTTTGCTGCGAATAGCTACGGCTAGCGAAAGGAGGGAACGTGCAACCCACCAGGTCCGAAGAAGCTTTGCGCGAGCAGTATCCGCCCCTCACCGACCATGAAGCCCTTGTAGAGGCCCACCGCTGCCTTTACTGCTACGACGCACCGTGCACCCAGGCCTGCCCTACCCACATCGACATCCCTAAGTTCATCAAGAAGATTGCAACCGGCAACCTTCTGGGTTCGGCCCGCACCATCCTCGAGGCCAACCTGATGGGGGCCACCTGCGCCAGGGTCTGCCCGGTGGAGGAGCTCTGCGAGGGGGCCTGTGTGCTGGGGGCGGAGCATCGTCCCATCATGATTGGCCGCCTCCAGCGCTACGCCACGGACTACGTCTACGAGCGGGGTATCGATGTCTTCAAGCCGGGCCCTCCGACAGGTAAAAGGGTGGCGGTTATCGGGGCTGGGCCCGCCGGTCTTACCTGTGCTGGGGAGCTGGCCAAGCTGGGCCACCGGGTTACCGTTTACGAAAAACGCGAGCTGCCCAACGGCCTTTCCACCTACGGCATCATCGGGCTGCGCGAGCCGGTGGAGGTGGCGCTGGCCGAGGCCGAGATGGTGCGGCGGCTGGGGGTGGAGATCAAGACCCAGATGGAGCTGGGGCGGAATCTCGCCTGGGATGAGGTGCGAAACAGCCACGACGCGGTTTTCCTGGCCGTGGGGCTGGGTGCGGTGCCGAAGCTGGGCATTCCCGGCGAAGAGCGGATGGTGGATGGCCTTGGCTACATTGAGGCCTCCAAGCTGAATCCCCGGGCCCTTCAGGTGGGCCGGGAGGTGGTGGTGGTGGGCGCGGGGAACACCGCTATAGACTGTGCTACCATTGCCAAGCGTTTTGGGGCGGAACGGGTGACCATCGTTTACCGCCGCACCGAGCGGGAGATGACCGCTTACCCCCACGAGTACGAGTTTGCCAAGAAAGAAGGCATCGAGTTTCGCTTTCTAACCCAGCCGGTGGAGGTGCTGCTCGAGGCGGAGCGGGTGGTGGGGCTTCGGTGCGTGCGGATGCAGCTTGGCGCGCCAGACGCCTCCGGCCGGCCCGCACCGGAGCCGGTGGCAGACTCGGCGTTCGTCATCCCCTGCGATCAGGTGGTGAAGGCTATTGGCCAGGAGAAACCCGCCATAGCCCAGATGCTGGGCTTGGCGACCGAGGGAGGGTTCATCAAGGTGAACCAGGACTACGAGACCAGCCTGCCCGGGGTGTACGCCGGGGGCGACTGCATCCGTGCTAGAGGGTCGGCCTCTACGGTGATGGCTGTGCAGGATGGCAAGCTGGCGGCCTTTGCCATCCACCGCAGGCTGGTGCAGCAGATAGGCATGGCTGCGGACTAGGGAGAGGAGTAGGTATGGCCGACTTGTCGATTAACTTTGCCGGTATCAGGTCCCCCAACCCCTTCTGGTTGGCCTCGGCCCCTCCTACCAACTCGGCTGCACAGGTACACCGGGCCTTTGAGGCGGGCTGGGGTGGAGCGGTCTGGAAGACCATCGGGGCCCCGGTGCTCAATGTCTCCAACCGCTATGGGGCCTGGCACTACGGGGGCCAGAGGATGCTGGCCATCAACAACGTGGAGCTCATTTCCGACCGGCCCCTCGAGGTCAACCTCAAGGAGATCCGCGACGTGAAGCGCCACTGGCCCGACCGGGCGCTGATTGTCTCGGCCATGGTCGAGTCCAAGCCCGAAGCCTGGCGGGATATCGTCATGCGCATCGAAGATACCGGAGCCGACGGCATTGAGCTCAACTACGGCTGCCCCCACGGCATGAGCGAGCGGGGGATGGGCAGCGCGGTGGGCCAGGTGCCCTCGTACTGCCAGATGATAACCTCTTGGGTCACCGAGGTAGCCCGAATCCCGGTAATCGTCAAGCTCACCCCCAACGTGGCCTCGGTGGTGCCGCCGGCGCGGGCGGCTTTGGCCGCGGGGGCCCATGGGCTTTCCCTCATCAACACCATCAACTCCATCATCGGGGTGGACCTGGATACCCTGGAACTCGTTCCCAACATCGGCGGCAAGGGAGGGCACGGGGGGTATGCCGGCCCGGCGGTCAAACCCATCGCCCTACACCACCTTTCCTCGCTAGGGGTGGACGAGGAGGTGAGAAGGCGCGGGGTGCCCATCTCCGGCATGGGGGGCATTACTACCTGGCGTGATGCCGCTGAGTTCTTGCTGCTGGGTGCAACCAGCCTGCAGGTTTGCACAGCGGTGATGCACTACGGCTTTCGTATTATCGAAGACCTGGTGGACGGTCTGAGCGCCTGGATGGATGCCAAGGGCTTCAAGACCATCGCGGATGTGGTGGGCAGGAGCCTGCCCCGCATCTCCGATTTCAACGACTTCGACCTTTCCTTCCGCGCTGTGGCGCGAATCAACCCCGACAAGTGCATCAAGTGCAACCTGTGCTATGTAGCCTGCCACGACAGTGCCCATCAGTGCATCGACCTGGTGGACGCCCAAGGACAGGTGGTAACGCCTTACCGCTACGATCCTCGTTCCAACGGAAAATACCAGGCCCTCAGCGACCGCCCGCAGCCGGTGGTGCGCGAGGAAGACTGCGTGGGTTGCCGCCTTTGCCACAACGTTTGCCCGGTGGAGGGCTGCATCGAGATGGTCGAGGTGCCCTCGGGCCGGGCCCCGGTGACCTGGCGGGAGCTTACCGAGCAAAGGCGCGAGGTAACCGAGGACTGGGCCGCGATGGAGCGCTACCGCCGGGAGGTGGGCATCGAAATTCACTAGCCCCGAGGTGGTCCGGCGTCGCTGTTTGCCAAAGCTGGAGGATGGGTATGGGGTTGTTGGTCAAGAACGGCGAAATCGTCACCGCCGATAGTCGTTATAAGGCCGATATATACGCCGAAGGCGAGACCATTACCCGCATTGGGCAGGACCTGGAGGTTCTACCCGGCACCGAAGTGATAGACGCCACGGGCAAGTATGTGTTTCCGGGCTTCATTGACCCCCACGTGCACATCTACCTGCCCTTTATGGCCACCTTTGCCAAGGACACCCACGAAACGGGCTCCAAAGCGGCGCTGATGGGCGGCACCACCACCTACATCGAGATGTGCTGCCCTAGCCGCAACGACGATGCCCTCGAGGGCTACCAACTCTGGAAGAGCAAGGCCGAGGGCAACAGCTACTGCGACTACACCTTCCACATGGCGGTCTCCAAGTTCGACGAGAAGACCGAGGGCGAGCTGCGAGAGATTGTGGCCGACGGCATCAGCTCCTTTAAGATCTTCCTCTCCTATAAGGGCTTTTTTGGGGTCGACGACGGCGAGATGTACCAGACCCTAAGGCTCGCCAAGGAGCTGGGCGTGATTGTGACCGCCCACTGCGAAAACGCCGAGTTGGTGGGGCGCCTGCAACAAAAACTCCTCTCTGAGGGCAAGACCGGCCCCGAGTGGCACGAGCCCAGCCGTCCGGAGTCGGTGGAGGCCGAGGGCACCGCCCGTTTCGCCACCTTTTTGGAAAACACCGGGGCCACCGGCTACGTGGTGCACCTTTCCTGCAAACCGGCCCTGGACGCCGCCATGGCAGCCAAGGCCCGGGGGGTGCCCCTTTACATCGAATCGGTCATTCCGCATTTTCTGCTGGACAAGACCTACGCCGAGCGGGGCGGGGTAGAGGCCATGAAGTACATCATGTCGCCGCCCTTGCGCGACAAGCATAACCAAAAAGCCCTGTGGGATGCGCTGGCGCAGGGCTTCATCGACACCGTGGGCACCGACCACTGCCCCTTCGACACCGAGCAGAAGATGCTGGGCAAGGATGCCTTTACCGCCATTCCCAACGGCATTCCGGCCATTGAAGACCGGGTGAATCTGCTTTACACCTACGGGGTGAGCCGGGGTAATCTAAACATTCATCGCTTCGTGGACGCCGCCAGCACCAAGCCTGCCAAGCTCTTTGGTCTTTTCCCTCGCAAAGGCACCATCGCGGTGGGCAGCGACGCCGACCTGGTGGTCTACGACCCCAGCTACCGGGGGGTCATTTCGGTGAAAACCCAGCACGTCAACAACGATTACAACGCCTTTGAAGGCTTTGAGATCGACGGCCGGCCGGTGGCGGTAACGGTGCGGGGTAAGGTGATGGTGCGGGACGGGCAGTTTGTGGGAGAAAAGGGATGGGGGCGGTTTCTGCGGCGTGAGCCAGTGTACTTCTAAAGAAACCCAGTCTCTTTTCGGATATTTATGCATTCAGTGATGAGACCCCCAACCATGAGTCTCCAAGGAAAAACTATGATGCCGGCGAAAACCCCCGCCAACCAGTCCGATCGCACCTTAGAAGCCCCGCTCGTTTCGGTAGAAAATGTCTCGATGGTATTTCCCAACGGGACGGTGGCCCTCAAGGATGCCTGCCTCGAGGTCAGGCCGGGCGAATTCATCAGCCTGATCGGCCCCTCTGGTTGTGGCAAGACCACCCTGCTGCGCCTGCTGGCCGACCTGATAAAACCCACCTCCGGGCGCATACAGATTGGTGGCAAAAGCCCCGAGGAGGCCCGCAAAAGCCGGGCCTACGGCTACGTTTTCCAAGCGCCTACCCTGATGGAGTGGCGCACGGTTATCGCCAACGTGATGCTGCCTCTGGAAATCATGGGTTTTCCCCCGGCCGAGCGCAAGGCCAGGGCCGAGCGGATGCTGGCTTTGGTGGGATTGGAGAGGTTTGCCCGCCACTACCCCTGGCAACTTTCGGGGGGGATGCAGCAGCGGGTGAGCATTGCTCGGGCCTTGGCCTTCGACCCTCAGCTCCTCTTCATGGACGAGCCCTTTGGTGCCCTGGACGAGATTACCCGCGAGAACCTGAACCTGGAGCTCTTGCGGCTCTGGCGCGAGACCGGTAAGACCGTCCTCTTCGTGACCCACTCCATCCCCGAAGCGGTCTTCCTCTCGACCCGCATCGTGGTCATGACCCCCCGTCCCGGCAAGATCGAGACGGTGATTCCTGTGGATTTGCCCCAGCCCCGTACCTTCGAGACCCGAGAAATGCCGGAGTTTTTCCGCATTGCCACCGAGGTGCGCGAGGCTTTGCGCAAGGGGCATGGGTATGAGGTGGAGGCGTGAGCCGTCTTTCGCCCAACCTGGTGCCCATGCTGGTGGTGGCCTTGGCGGTGCTGGCCCTGTACTGGCCCATCATGTACCTGGCCAACATACCGGCGGCCCAGCGGGCTTTGGACACGGGGGCGGCGCTGCCCTGCAAGACTGCTTTTGAATGCGCCACGCAGCTACGCAGCCCGGTGTTGCCCTCGCCGCAGCAGCTCTGGAACGGCTTTTTGAACCTGATGTTCCCCTTGAATTCCCCCAACGCCATTCCCCTAAACGCCGCGGTGACGGCCCTCGAGACCCTGGTGGGCCTGTTTTTGGCCGCGCTGGTGGGCTTATTTTTTGCCATCGGGATTGTGGCTTCCCCGGCCTTCGAGCGTTCGCTATTGCCTTGGATTGTGGCCTCGCAGACCGTGCCCATCATTGCGATTGCCCCCATGCTGGTGGTGGTGCTGGGCCAGTATGGGGTGCAAGGCTGGGTGCCCAAGGCAATTATCGCAGCCTACATAGCCTTTTTCCCCATCACCATAGGGATGGCCAAGGGGCTAAAGAGTCCAGACCCCCTAGCCCTCGACCTGATGAAGACCTATCACGCCAGCCCCTGGCAGACCTACCTCAAGCTGCGCTTTCCCGCCTCGCTGCCCTACCTGTTCACTGCCTTCAAGGTAGCCACGACAGCGGCCCTGATCGGGGCGATTGTAGCCGAGATATCCACCATCAGCTTTCAGGGTATCGGCAAAATGCTCGCCGAGAACTCCCGGGCCTCCGACGTGGTGGGGATGTGGGTGATTATGCTGGCCTCGGCAGCCTTGGGGATTTTGCTGGTGGCGCTGGTGGGGGGGTTGGAGCGTCTCCTTACCCCCTGGCGGCAGCCTAGGTCCTCCCTCGAGCGGCCTAGGGTTCCTCGAGCCCAGCCGGAGGTGGGGGTATGAGGCCGGCTGGCTTAGGCTGGGGTCTTTTGGGGGTGGGGCTGGTCCTGCAGCTTGGGTTTATCGCTCGCTGGTGGTCAGAAAGCGAGGTGGCCCCCGGAGGGCTTCGCCTCTTGATTGGCCTGGGGGCCTTGCTGATGATTGGGGGCCTGGCCCGGGTGGCCCCTGGGTTTGCTCACACCCGCAATCCGGTGCTGGGCTTTGTCCCAGCAGCCCTGACCTTGCTGGCCTTTCTGCTTACGACAGAGGCCCTTCTGCGGGCCTACCAGGTGCCCCCGGGCCTGATTCCCACCCCCACCCAGGTGCTCATCACCTTGCACGAAGTGCGGGACGTGCTGCTGCAGGACGCCTACCAGACCGTGGTCAAAGAGGCTTTGGTGGGCTATCTGATCGGCTGCGCCCTAGGGCTCCTCACCGCTTTGCTGGTGAGCCGGTACATCTTTTTGGAACGGGGCTTTTTGCCCTATGCGACCCTTTTTAGCAGCATTCCCATTGTGGCTTTGGCCCCGGTGCTGGTCAAGATGATGGGCATCGACTGGCCGTCCAAGGCGGCCATCTGCGCGATTACGGTTTACTTTCCGGTGGTAGTGAACACCTTCCGCGGCCTCACCGAGGTGAGCCCGATGGCGCTGGACCTGATGCGCTCTTACGCGGCTGCTGAGGTGCAGCAGTACCGCTGGCTCAGGCTGCCCAACGCCCTGCCCTTTATCTTCACTGCCCTCAAGCTCGGCACCACCCTGGCCATGATTGGGGCCATTGTGGGCGAGTTCTTCGGGGCCAACGGCCAGGGGCTGGGTTTCCGCATCCAGATTGAGGCAGGGCGATTTGGCTTCGACATCGTCTGGTCGGCTATCATTGTGGCCTCGGCAGCGGGAATCGCCTGGTACGGGCTGGTGGTCTGGCTAGAGCGGCGGCTCACCGGCTGGCATGTTTCGTTCAGGGGGGGTTAGACCCTTGGCGAGAGGAGGTGGGAGGAAGCCAAAAAGCAATCGGTTCTCGGCCACCGGCTCAGCGTCTGGCAAGGAGGTGTCCATGAGGAAGAGGCTGTTTTTTGCTGTACTGGCGGCGTTTTTGTTGACTTCGCTGGCAGGCGCCCAGCAAAACCTTGTGCGGGTCAACCTGCAGCTCAAGTGGTTCCCTCAGGCCCAGTTCGCCGGGTTTTTCGTGGCCAAGGAGCGGGGCTTCTACCGGGCTCAGGGTCTGGACGTGAACCTTTTGCCCATTGGCGACCAGTCGCCCATCCAGGTGGTGCAGTCCGGGGCTGCCGACTTCGGTACTACCTGGATTGCTGACCTGCTTACCGCTCGCGAGCGGGGCATTCCGGTGGTACACATCGCCCAAATATTCCAGCGCTCGGGTTTTACCCTGGTAGCGCTCAAATCCACCGGCATCAGGGATATCTGCCGGGATATGAAGGGCAAGAGCGTGGGGGTCTGGCCCTCGGGCAATGAGTACCCTGCGGTGGCCCTGTTCCGCAAGTGCGGCCTGACCAGCTCGCTTGACCCTAGGGTCACCAACCCCGATGTGACCGCGGTGACCTATCCCTTCGACCCGGCCTTGGTTTTCCCCGACAAGGTGCAGCTTGTATCGGCCATGATCTACAACGAGGTGAACCAGATTGCCGGGCTGGGGTACGACGAGACCAAGGTGGATATCTTCAAGCTGGCCGATTTGGGCATCAACCTCCTGGAGGACCTGCTCTTTACCACCGAACGGGTCCTGAACGACCGCAACTTTAAGCGCTCGGGGCTAACCGGTCGCCAGGTGGCCGCCAGGCTCATCCGGGCCACCCTGCAAGGGTGGAACTGGGCGGTGGCCAACCAGGCTGAGACGGTGGAGAAGTACGTGCTGCCCTTCTGCGGTACCACCTGCAAGGGCTCGGGCACCCGGGCCGATGCCAAGGAGCACCAGACCTGGCAGATGGCCGAGGTGGCCAAGCTCTACAATGCGGGGGCCACCACCAGGGGCTTCGCCGGCTTTTTGGTGCCGGCCGACTACCAGGCCTCGGTGCGGATTTTGCGCGAGCAGGGCATCCTGACCCGCGAGCCGCCGGCGGCCACGGTGGACTACGGCCCTTGGGAGGCCGCCACCGGCAAGCGGGCGAGGGACTGGAGGTAGTTTGTGAGCAGGCTGGGGGCGGCTTGGGGCGCCCCCGGTTTTGCTGGGAGGTCGGAGGTGGGTGTGCTCAACCCTCAAAGGACCATTGCCGAACTCAAGGAGCTGCGCGAGCTTACTGCCGACGAGAACGGGGCCTGGCGGGTGGCCTGGGCGGATACTTGGCTTAGGGCGCGGGAATGGTTCAACCGCAAGCTCCAGGACCTACCTGTCGAGCAGCACTACGACGCAGCCGGGAACAACTGGGTGACGCTCAAAGGGCAAAGCGAGAAGGCCCTTTTGATCGGGGGCCACCTGGACTCGGTGCCGGGCGGAGGCTGGCTGGATGGCTGCCTGAATGTGTTAGCCGGCCTCGAGGTGCTGCGCCGCATAGCCGCAGAGTTTGAGGGCAACCCCCCCGTCACAGTTAGATTAGTGGACTGGGCCGATGAGGAGGGGGCCCGGTTTGGCCGGAGCCTGCTGGGCTCCTCGGCCTTCTCGGGCACGCTACAGCCCGAGTTGGAAAAGGACCGCACCGACAAGGATGGGGTTCGCCTGGAGGAAGCCCTCCAGCGTTGCGGGGTGGAGCTGGACCGGATGCTGGAAGCCCAGGCCGAGCAGAAGAACGCTGCGGCCTACATTGAGCTCCATATCGAGCAAGGGCCGGTGCTTCTGGACATGGGCCTGCCCTTGGGGGCGGTGCTCGGCACCTTCGGGGTAGAGCGGCACGCCATCACCTTTTGGGGCCAGGCGGCCCACTCTGGCTCCACGCCCATGCACCGGCGCAAGGATGCCTTTTTGGCTGCGGCCAAGATGGCCCCTGAGGTCTACCGCATCGCCGAGCGTAACGGTGGGGTCTGCACCATTGGAAGCTGCGTAACCAAGCCAGGGATTGTGACCAGCGTGGTGGAGGAGTGCACCATCACCCTCGACCAGCGTCATTTGGATGCGGCCGCCCTAGCCCGGCTCAAGCAGGAGGCCTGGGAGGCCAGCCAGCGCTTCGCCCAGGAAGGGGGCCTGCCGGAGCCAGAGTGGCGGACCATCTGGCGCATCGAGCCCATCCTATTTCACCCCGAGCTGATTGAGCTATGCGACCAGGCTATTCGCGAGGTAGCTGGGGTCTCGCATCGCCTGCCTTCAGGGCCCCTACACGACGCTGCAGAGGTGGCTCGAGCGGGTATTCCCACGGTGATGATGTTCGTGCAGAGCCTGCACGGTATCAGCCACAACAAAATCGAGGACACCGAGGAGGCCCACCTGGAGCTTGCGGTGCGGGCCTTTGACCGGCTGGCCGACAAGGTTATGGCTTGGATACTGCGCTGATAGCCGTGGCCCTGCCCACCCTGCGTCAGGTTCTAGAGCTGCCCGCATTCGCTGGAGCTGAGCTGCTCTCAGGGCAGGGGCGGCTCGAGGCCCCCATCACCTGGGTGCACGTGGCCGAGGTGCTGGATGTGGCCCGGCTGCTCTCGGGGGGAGAGCTTTTGCTTTCCACTGGCCTGGAGCTTGCCCGGGCCGCACCGGAGACCCGGGTGGCCTATGTGCGCTCGCTGGCCGAGGCCGGGGTAGGGGGGCTTGGGCTCGAGCTGGTGCAGTGGCTGAAGGAGGTGCCCCCCGAGATGCTCCAGGCCGCCCGCCTGCTGGACTTTCCCCTTTTGGTCTTCCGCCAGGAGGTGCGCTTCGCTGAACTCACCCGGGCCGCCCACGCGCGGATCTTGCGGCCAGAGGTGGATGAGGAGGAGCCCCTGCTGGAAGGGCTTTTGGAGGCCCTCGCGGAAACTGGCCGGGCCAACCGCTTTGTGGAACGGCACCTGGGGGCCCTGCTGCGCCTGCCGCCCCGCCCCCAGAGCACCCTTTTGGCTACTTTGGAAGCGCTGCTGGCCTGCCAGTTCAACATCGCCGAGGCAGCCCGGCGGCTTGGGGTAAGACGGCAGAGCGTCTACTACCGTCTGGAGCAGCTCCGGGGGATGCTGGGCGAGCTGGAGAGCCCTGAGCGGCGGCTGGGGCTTTGGCTGGCCCTGGAGCTGCGCAAGCGGGGCGGCTAGGCCCTTTTTATTCTCACCCGCTGGGCTCAAAATGGAAGCATGCCACTCCTGGTGTGCCCGAACTGCCAAAATGGCATGAATGAGGTGGTGCGTAGCGGCGTGCACATCGACGTCTGCCCCAAATGCCGGGGGGTTTGGCTCGATGGGGGCGAGCTGGAAAAGCTTTTGGGCCAGGTGCGGGCCTACGAGGCCGAGTACGAGCGGGCCTTGGAGGACCACCATCGCCGCGCACATCGCAATCCCTACGATACCGACGATGACGAGTACTACCGCCGCCATAAGAAGAGGAGCAGGCTCTCCCGGCTCTTTGACCTTTTCGACTAGGCCGGGTATACCCTATCATGGGTAAAAATTGGGCAGCGCCGCTACCGGGAGAGACTGGCTTGCCAGCGCCGAAGGAGCAACCGCCCCGGAAACTCTCAGGCAAAAGGACCGTAGCGGCCTAATCTGGAGAGAGGCCACCGGCCCGCCGAAGGGATAACACTCTCAGGCAAAAGGACAGATGGGGCTTTCGGAGGCCCCATGACCCAGAACCCGCCCCAACCCAAGACCGCTGAATTCCCCAAACGGCACATCGGCCCCCGCCCTGAGGAGATCCAGGCCATGCTGGAAGCAATAGGGGTCTCCTCCCTGGACGAACTCATCGAGCAGACCGTCCCCTCGGCCATTCGCCAGAAGGAGCCCCTTTCTGTTGGCGAGGGGATGAGCGAGGCTGAGCTGCTGGCCCACCTGCGGGAGCTGGCGGGGAAGAACCAGGTCTACACCTCCCTTATCGGCCAGGGGTACTACGGCACCCTTCTGCCCCCTGTGATCCAGCGCAACATCCTGGAGAACCCCGCCTGGTATACCGCCTACACCCCTTACCAGCCTGAGATCAGCCAGGGGCGGCTCGAGGCCCTGCTTAACTTCCAGACCATGGTGGCCGACCTCACCGGTCTGGACATCGCCAACGCCTCGCTTCTGGACGAGGCCACTGCCGCCGCTGAGGGGATGGCCCTGGCCCACCGCAGCCACAAAGGGGGCCATCGCCGCTTCTTCGCAGACCAGAACCTGCACCCCCAGACCCTGGCGGTGCTCCAGACCCGGGCCGAGCCCCTGGGCCTCGAGCTGGTGGTGGGCGACCCTGAGCGGGACCTGGAGCCCGAGGGCCTTTTTGGGGCCATCTTCCAGTATCCGGACACCCTGGGCCAGGTGCGCGACCTTAGGGGCCCCATCGGGCGGGTCAAGGAAGCAGGCGGGCTGGTGGTGGTGGCCGCCGACCTGCTGGCCCTGACCCTTCTTACCCCCCCAGGGGAGCTCGGGGCCGACATCGCGGTGGGCTCGGCCCAACGCTTCGGCGTGCCCATGGGCTATGGGGGCCCCCACGCGGGCTACATCGCGGCGCGGGACGCCCTCAAGCGGGGCCTGCCAGGGCGGCTGGTGGGGGTCTCGGTGGACGCCCGGGGGAACCGGGCTTTGCGGCTGGCCCTGCAGACCCGGGAGCAGCACATTCGGCGCGAGAAGGCCACCTCCAATATCTGCACTGCCCAGGTCCTTTTGGCGGTGGTGGCCTCGATGTACGCGGTCTACCACGGCCCAAAGGGCCTGCGGGCCATTGCCGAGCGCATCCACCAGCGCACCAGCGTGCTGGCCCAGGGCCTGGAGCGCCTGGGCTTCCGGCGGGTGAACCCCTACTTCTTCGATACCCTAACCATCGAGGCCCCCGGTCGGGTGGAGGAGATTCTAGCCCGGGCCCGGGCCCAGCGCATCAACCTGCGCCGGGTGGATGAGGCCCGCATCGGCATCGCTTTGGATGAGACCACCACCCCCGAGATTGTGGAGGCGGTCTGGCGGGCCTTTGGCGGGGCTTTCCGTTACGCCGACTTCACCCCGCGCAACCACCTGCCCCCTGCCCTCCACCGCACCTCTTCCTACCTCACCCACCCGGTCTTCAACCGCTACCACTCCGAGACCGAGCTCATGCGCTACATGCGCAAGCTGGCCGACCGGGATTTAGCCCTGGACAGGGCCATGATCCCCCTGGGCTCCTGCACCATGAAGCTCAACCCTACCGCGGCCTTGATGCCCATCACCTGGCCCGAGTTTGCCCACCTGCACCCCTTTGCACCCCCAGAGCAGGCCCAGGGTTACCACGAGCTGATGGAGACCCTGGGGCGCTGGCTCTGCCAGATTACCGGCTTCGATGCCATCTCCTTCCAGCCCAACTCGGGGGCCCAGGGCGAGTACGCCGGGCTCCTGGCCATCCGGGCCTACCACCGCGCGCGCGGCGAGGGGCACCGCCGGGTCTGCCTCATCCCCTCCTCGGCCCACGGCACCAACCCGGCCTCGGCCCAGATGGCCGGGATGGAGGTGGTGGTGGTGGCCTGCGACGAGCAGGGGTATGTGGATCTGGCCGACCTCGAGGCCAAGGCCAGGGCCCACGCCCCCAACCTGGCTGCGGCCATGGTCACCTACCCCTCCACCCATGGGGTCTTTGAGGAGGGGATCCGCGAGCTGTGCGAGATCGTGCACCGCTATGGGGGGCAGGTCTACCTGGATGGGGCCAACCTCAACGCCCAGGTGGGCCTGGCCCGGCCCGGCGACTACGGGGCCGATGTCTCGCACATCAACCTGCACAAGACCTTCGCCATCCCCCACGGAGGGGGCGGCCCGGGGATGGGGCCCATCGTGGTCAAGGCCCACCTGGCCCCCTTCCTCCCCGGCCACCCGGTGCTGGATGGGGGTACGGCCCCGGTGGGGCCGGTCTCGGCGGCGCCCTATGGCTCGGCCTCCATCCTGCCCATCTCCTACAGCTACATCGCCCTGATGGGGAGCGAGGGGCTGCGCCGGGCCACCGAGGTGGCCATCCTGAACGCCAACTACCTCGCAGCCCGGCTCGAGCCCCACTTCAGGGTGCTCTACAAGAATGCCAGGGGCCGGGTGGCCCACGAGTGCATCCTGGATACCCGGCCTTTCAAGCAAAGCTGCGATGTCACCGTCGAGGACATAGCCAAGCGTCTGATCGACTACGGCTTCCACGCCCCCACCATGAGCTTCCCGGTGGCCGGGACCCTGATGGTAGAGCCCACCGAGTCGGAGTCCAAGTACGAGCTCGACCGTTTCATCGAGGCTATGATCGCCATCCGGGAGGAGATTGCCCGCATTGAGCGGGGCGAGCTCAGGGCCGAGGAAAGCCCCCTGCGCCACGCCCCTCATACCGTGCTCGACCTGGCCGATGAGCACTGGGACCGCAAGTACACCCGGGCCGAGGGATGCTTTCCTGGTGGGCAGTCGGCCCTGGACAAGTACTGGAGCCCCGTGAACCGGGTGGACAACGTCTACGGCGACCGGCATGTGGTCTGTACCTGTCCGCCGGTGGAGGCCTACGCCAAGGACTAGCGCAGCAATTGCTCCACCACCCCCCGCAGCGCCTCAAGGGGAAGGCTTTCCAGCTCGCCGCTTACAAAGCTGGCCCTGCCTTGGCCGAAGGCGCCGCTTTCGACCAGGGGACGCCCTGGGGCTTCGCTCAGCAGCAAAAGCCGCCCCCCCGCCTCCACATAGCTTCGCAGGGCCCTGCGGTGGGGGTCGGGCCAGTCCTGGCTCCAGTCTGCAGGCAGCAGAAAGACCACCAGAGGGTAGTCCTGCAGCTTTTCAGGGCCAGGCCGGCTCTTTACAACCTCCAGGCGGAAGCCCAGGCCCTCCAGAACCGGGCGCAAAGCCTCGACCCCCGGAATTTCCGCCACCACCAGGGCCTTTTGCTCCCTTTGGGGCGGGCGCAGGGCGGCCAGTGCCTCGTCCAGCCGGAGAAGGCCCCGCCCGCTGGCCGGGCTGGCGATGGGCTCGGCGGAGCGGAGCAGGGCGGCCCGCACAGCCTCAGGCTTGTGGCCCCCGGCGAGCAGCAGGGCTGCACCCCCGGCGGTAAGGGCGGTGCTGACCGAGGTGCCGCTCATGGCCATGTAACCCCCTCCGGGAACGCTGGATAGAACGCCGACCCCAGGGGCCACCAGGTCGGGTTTTGCCACCCGCTGGGGGGAAGGCCCTTCCCAGCGCACCTCGCCCCTTCCACTGAAAGCGGCCACCCGCTTGGCTGGGTCGGTGGCTCCCACCCCGATCACCCCGGGCAGGTTGCCCGGCGAGGTGGTGCGATCTGGGGTGTTGCCGATGGCGAAGACGGGCAGCACCCCCATTCGCTGCATTCGCTCCACCACCGGTATGAATTCCGGCCAGGCGCCCTCGAGGCCGAGCGACATCGAGACCACCTGCACCCCCTGCTCCAGCACCCAGTCCAGCCCCCCCAGGACCTGGGCTAGGGTGCCGCTGCCCTGGGGCAAAACCAGGGCCGAGACCAGGCGGGCCTCGGGGGCCACCCCCACGCTCTGGCCCACCAACAGCCCCGCGGTGTGGGTGCCGTGTTGCGCGGAGTCGTAGGGCTGGCTTGGGCGCGGTGTGCCGCCGGGCTCAATCACGGCGAAGGCCGCCACCTTGCCCCTGAGCTCGGGGTGGTTGGCGTCCACACCGGTGTCCAGGTGGCCAATCCGCACCCCCTGTCCCCGCAGCCCTGCGGCCCAGAGGGTGGGGGCGCCGATCTGCTCCAGGGCCCAGCGGCTGCCGCTTTGAACCGGGGTGGAAAGCGCCGCCGGTTGGGCCAGGCGCACGCCTCGGTTGAGGTAGACCCGCCGCACCCCGGGTGTTCTGAGCAAGACCCCTACCTGCTCTTCCGGTAGGCGCACCAGCAGGCTCTGGCTGGCCCAGTACCCTTTGACCGGCTGCACCTTGAGGCGGCCTTTCATCCTGCCCAGGTGTGCCTTGAGCAGCCCCACCAGCTCGGCTTTGTTGAGGTGGGAGGGCAGGGCAGGGCCTTCCAGCTCCACGATCACCTCGACCATCCGGCCCTGGGCCAAGGACCCTGACAGAAGGAGGAGCAAGAGCAGCACAAGCCGCATAACCCCACCCTAGGGAGGCTGGGCGGCGGGTGTTTGAGCTCCGGCTAAAGAAACCTTGGCCTGGGGCTTGAGCCGGGCTTTACCTGCTGACCCGTGGGTCAGTAGAGTAGGGGGGTGGAACCCAAGCTCCTTTACCAGCTCCGTTTCCTTTCCGAACTAACCGAAGGCCCCAAGGGGCAGCCCCTTTTCATTTACGCCGACATCGAGGTGCCCGAAAAGGAGCCGCCCCGCTACCGCTCTAGGCTGGCTGCCTGGGACGGAGGCCTGCGCTTCCTCACCCAGGGCGAGGCCAAGAGCCCCTTCTGGCGGGGGGAGCACCTCTACTTCCTCCGCAAGGTGGAGGGGGTTCCCCAGCTTTTCCGCCTGCCCTTAGCAGGAGGAGAGGCCGAACCTTTGACCGCCCTCAAAAGCGGGGTGGAGGCCTACCGCGTGAGCCCCGATAGCCGCCGGATTGCCCTCCTAACACGGGGAGAGTATGAGGCCCCCAAGCCCGACAAGCCTCGGGTCTACGAGACCTGGCCGGTGAAGTTCGATGCCCGGGGGTTGCTACCGGGGGTGCCGCGGGAGCTTTGGCTTTGGGAGGGGGGAGAGGTGCGCTTGCTGGTTCGCTGGCCCCAGGACATCGAGGAGGTGGCCTGGCATCCGGAGGGGCATGGGCTTTATTTCACCGCCTGCGCCAGCCCTGAGGAGCGCTGGAACTGGAAGCAGCGGCTTTACTTCGCGGGGCTTTCGGGGGAGGTGCGGGAGCTTTTTGGAGGGGTGGGCCCCATTTCGGGCCTCGAGCCCACCCCTGAGGGGGGCCTTTTTTACCTGGGCCACGCCTGGGAGCACGGGGGTGGCACCGAGTCCAGGCTCTACTACCGCTCCCCGGAAGGCCAGGTCCGCCTCCTGGCCGAGGGCTCTTTCCTCAACTCCCTCAACTCGGATGTGCGGCTGGGGGCGGGCCCCCAGACCCCCCGGCTGGGCCCTGACGGTCGGGTCTATGTGGTGGTTACCCACCAGGCCGCAGCCCGCCTCCTGGCGGTGGACCTGGACGGGGGATGCGAGTTTGTGACCCCGCCCGAGGAGAGCGTGCTGGGTTTCGCGTTCTGCGGAGGGCAGCTTTACGCCCTTTCGGAGGACTTTACCCACGGCCCCAGGCTTTGGACCCCGGGGGGGCTGGTCTACGATCCCAACGCCGAGGTTCTGCCGGCTTTGCCCACGCCCCAAAACGTGCGCTACGCCGCCCCGGAGGGGCATACGGTGGAAGGCTGGGTGCTTTTGCCCGAGGGGGCCGGCCCCCACCCGCTGGTGCTCTACATCCACGGGGGTCCTCACACCGCTTTTGGCAACGCCCTCATGCTGCAGCTCCAGCTCTTCAGGGCCCAGGGTTACGCGGTGGCCTACTGCAACCCTCGAGGCTCCACCGGCTACGGCCAGGCCTATGCCCTTCTGGGAGGGCGCTGGGGCGAGGCGGATGAGGCCGACATAATGGGCTTCCTGGACCACGTGCTGGCCCAGTTTCCCCTGGATGGGGGCCGGGTGGCGGTGGCCGGAGGGTCGTACGGGGGCTACATGACCAACTGGCTCACTGCCCGCTACCCGGAGCGCTTTCGCGCCGCGGTCACCGACCGCAGCATCTGCAACTGGCTCAGCTTCTACGGGGCCTCGGATATCGGCCCCCGCTTTACCTACCTGGAGCTTGGGGCCAGGCTTTGGGAGAACCCCCAGCTTCTCTGGCAGAAAAGCCCCATCTCGCTTGTACACCGGGTCCGGACCCCCACTTTGGTGGTGCACGCCGAACAGGACCACCGCTGCCCCATCGACCAGGGCGAGACCTGGTACACCCTGCTTTTGCAGCAGGGGGTGCCCACCCGTTTCTTCCGGGTGCCCGAGGAGGGGCATGAGCTCAGCCGCTCGGGCCGGCCGGACCGCCGGGTGGCGCGGCTGGAGGCCTACCTCGAGTGGTTCCGCACCCACTTGTAAGTGGTGGAGGCGGGGGGATTTGAACCCCCGACCTTGTCCTTGCAAAGGACCTGCTCTCCCGCTGAGCTACGCCCCCGCGGGTGGAGTATAGCAACCCCTGGGGCTTCCGTAAAGGGTGGCTATGGGCTATACTCCCCTTTTGGGTGTGCCGTAGGCGGCCCCGGGGGATAGGGCGCGGTGCCCGGGGGGTTCGCTATAGCACCGAAAAACGCCCACTCCAACCGCCCCGTTAGGAGAAACCATGGCCGTAAACGTATCCATCAAAGAGCTTTTGGAAGCCGGGGTGCACTTCGGGCACGAGACCAAGCGGTGGAACCCCAAGATGAAGCGCTATATCTACGCCGAGCGCAACGGCATTTTCATCATCGACCTGCAGAAGAGCATGCTCGAGCTCGAGCGCACCTTCAAGTACGTGCAGGATCTGGCCATGCGGGGGGCCACCATCCTCTACGTGGGCACCAAGAAACAGGCCCAGGAGATTATCCAGCAGGAGGCCGAGCGGGCCGGGATGCCCTACGTCAACCAGCGTTGGCTGGGGGGCATGCTCACCAACTTCCGCACCATCACCGCCCAGGTCAACCGTCTTGCTGAGCTTGAGGCCCTCTTTGAATCGGAAGAGATTAAGGAGCGGGTCAAAACCGAGCAGGTGCGGCTCAAACACGAGCTCGAGCGGCTCAGGAAGAACCTGGGGGGCTTCCGCAAGCTGCGCCGCCTGCCCGACGCCATCTTCGTGGTAGACCCCACCAAGGAGGCCATCGCGGTCAGGGAGGCCCGCAAACTCGATATCCCGGTTATCGCCCTGGCCGACACCGATTCCGACCCCGACCTTTGCGACTACATCATCCCCGGCAACGACGATGCCATCCGCTCCATCCAGCTCATCGTGAGCCGGATGACCGACCTCATCGTGGAGGCCCGGGGCGGTGGGCGGGAGACCTCTGCCCTCGAGGTCCCGGCGGCTGAGGCCTGAAGCGAAAGAGGAAGCGTATGAGCCAACTCGAGCTAGTCAAAAAACTCCGCGAGCAGACCGGCGCGGGCATGAGCGATGTGAAGAAGGCCCTGGAGGACGCGGGCTGGGACATGGAGAAGGCCACCGTCCTGTTGCGGGAGCGTGGGGCGCTTAAGGCGGCCAAGAAGGCCGACCGCGAGGCCCGGGAAGGGGTGATCGGCTACTACATCCACCACAACCAGCGGGTGGGGGTGCTGGTGGAGCTCAACTCCGAGACCGACTTCGTGGCCCGCAACGAGGAGTTCCAGCGCCTGGCCAGGGACCTGGCCATGCACATCGCCATGGCCAACCCCCGCTACGTAAGCAAGGAAGAGGTGAGCCCAGAGGAGCTGGAGAAGGAGCGGCAGATCTACATCCAGCAGCTTCTGAACGAGGGCAAGCCCCAGAACATCGCCGAGAAGGCCGCCGAAGGGCGACTGCGGAAGTTCTACGAAGAGGTGGTGTTGCTGGAGCAGCCCTTCGTGAAGGACGAAAAGGTCAAGGTGGGCGAGCTCATCCAGGCTGCCGTCGCCAAGATCGGCGAGAACATCCAGGTCAGACGCTTCTGCCGGTTTGAAGTGGGGGCTTAGGCGATGGGGAAAGGGGGTCGAAAGTCGAAAGGCTTTCGACCCCTTGCCATGCCGTGGGGGTAGGTCGCATGCAAGCGGGAGTAGGCCAGGGGCTAAAGTACAGGCGAGTCTTGCTCAAGCTGTCCGGCGAGTTTTTGAGCGGCAACGGCTTTGGCATCCAGCCCGAGGCCACCAAGGCCCTGGCCCAGGAGGTGGCCAAGGCCCACCAGCTCGGGGTACAGGTGGCCATCGTGGTGGGGGGGGGCAACTTCTGGCGGGGGGCCCGGCAGGGGGTGGGGATGGACCGGGCCAGCGCCGACTACATCGGGATGCTGGCCACCATCATGAACGCCCTGGCCTTGCAGGACGCTTTGGAGTTCATCGGCATTCCCACCCGGGTCCAGACCGCGCTCACCATCCCCCAGGTGGCCGAACCCTATATTCGCCGCCGGGCCATCCGGCACCTGGAGAAGGGGCGCATCGTCATCTTTGGCGGAGGCACCGGCAACCCCTATGTGACCACCGATACCGCGGCAGCCCTCAGGGGCCTGGAGATGAACGTGGACGCGGTGCTGATGGCCAAGAACAAGGTGGATGGGGTGTACAACGCCGACCCCCGCAAAAACCCCACTGCCAAGAAGTACGATGTCCTCACCTACCACCAGGCCCTGGTCGAGGGGCTGCAGGTGATGGACGCCACCGCCATGGCCCTCTGCCAGGAGCAGAACCTACCTATTGTGGTCTTCGACATGTTTACGGAGGGCAACCTGGAGCGCATCATCCGGGGTGAGCCGGTGGGCACCCTGGTCCACAGCTAGGTGGGTCCGGCGCTGAGCCCCACCTGGTGGGGTAAGCTATCCCCACCGAAGGAGGTCATATGCTCAAGGAGCTCTATCAGGAAACCCGTCAACACATGCAGAAATCGTTGGAGGCCCTGGAGCACCACCTCTCGACCCTGCGCACCGGCCGGGCCAACCCGGCCATCCTCTCAGGGGTCAAGGTGGAGTACTACGGCTCCTTGATGCCCCTGAACCAGGTGGGCACCATCTCCTCCCCAGATCCCCGCACCCTGGTGGTGCAGTCCTGGGACCCCAACCTGCTCAAGGAGATCGAGAAGGCCATCCGCGACGCCGACCTGGGGCTGAACCCCACCAACAAGGGGGATGCTTTGTACATCAACATCCCCCCCCTGACCGAGGAGCGGCGCAAGGAGCTGGTGAAGACCGTCAAGCACTACGCCGAGGAAGCCCGCATTGCGGTGCGCAACATACGGCGGGAAGCCCTGGACAAGGCCAAGAGGCTCGAGAAGGAGGCCCACCTCTCCGAGGACGAGATAAAGCGCGCCGAGGTCGAGATTCAGAAAATTACCGACGAGTTCATCCAAAAAATCGACCAGGTCCTGCACAAGAAGGAACAGGAGATTTTAGGCGGTTAGTCTGCTGCGCCGTGCCCGAGCCCAACCGGCCCGACCCCAGCCTGCCCACCCGTGTAGCCTCCTCGCTCATCGGGGTGGGGGTGCTCTTCTTGGTCCTGTGGGAGGGGCGCGTCCTGCTCTTTTTGGTCCTGGTCTTCATCCTGGTGCTGGGCTCGCTCGAGCTGCGCTACATGCTGCGCAACCGGGGCATCGAGCTCAACATGGCCTTTTTGGTGGGTGGGGGGCTGGTGATGCTCTTCTTCAGCCTGCCCCAGCTCCACGAGGCCTACCCGGGGGTGCCCTGGCGCGAGATTGCCCTGGGGCTGGTGCTCATAGGGGCCTTCAGCGCTGAGCTGATCGTGGGGGGCAACATCGAGCGCTTCGCCTACAGCCTGATGGCCTTTTTGTACCTTCCCTGGACGCTGGGCTTTTTTCTGCTGCTGCGCCACTCCCCCAACGACGACATCGGGCTTTGGATTCTGGCCTTGCCCCTCATCAGCAGCTTTGCCAACGACATAGGGGGGTACTTCGTGGGGCGGTACCTGGGGCGGCGCAAGCTGGCCCCCACCATCAGCCCTGGCAAGACCGTGGAGGGCTCGGTGGGGGGCATTCTGACCAGTTTTGCGGCGCTCTTCCTCTTCACCACCATCGTGCGCTCGGCCTACCCCGAAAGCCCTTTTGCTCTTTTTCGCCCGGTGGAGCTTTTTTTGGTGAACCTGGTGCTCTCCTTTGCTGCCCAGCTCGGCGACCTGACCGAGTCCATGCTCAAACGCTACTGCGGGGTGAAGGACTCGGGCCATTTCCTGCCCGGCCACGGGGGGCTTCTGGACCGGCTGGACTCCCACCTCTTCACCGCGCCCCTCACCTACTACCTGCTCACCATATTCATCTGAAAGGCCTGCTACAGCCGCTGGCCGGTCGGGCGGTAGACTCTTCAGGATGAGCGAGGCCAAACGCGTGGTGGTGCTGGGTTCCACCGGCTCAATCGGTACCCAGACCCTGGATGTCTGCCGCTGGCGGGGCTACCGGGTGGTGGGGCTTCTGGCCGGTCGAAACCTGGAGCTCTTGTCCCAGCAGATTGCTGAGTTCAATCCCGAAGTGGTGGCGGCGGACGCCTCCATCCTGCCCGCGCTAAAGGAGCGCTTTCCAAGCCTGAGGCTGGCAGAGGCTGAGGAGGTGGCCGCCTGGCCGGCGGAGGTGGTGGTGGGCGCGGTGCCGGGGCTGGCCGGCCTGCCGGGGGTGCGGGCTGCGGTGCGGGCAGGGCGCCGGCTGGCCTTGGCCAACAAGGAGAGCATGGTGGCAGCGGGGCCCCTTCTTTGGCAGGAGGCCGCCAGAAGCGGGGCCGAGATCATCCCGGTGGACTCGGAGCACTCGGCCCTCTTTCAAAGCCTGGTGGGCGAGCCCAGGGAGGACGTGGCGGAGCTCATCCTCACCGCCTCGGGGGGGCCTTTCCTGCATGAGCCGGCCGACCTTTCCTCGGTGACCCCCGAGATGGCCCTGAGGCACCCCCGCTGGAAGATGGGGCCCAAGGTGACGGTGGACTCCTCCACCCTTTTCAACAAGGGCCTTGAGGTGCTGGAGGCGGTGCAGCTTTTCCAGGTACCCATCGAGAAGGTGCGGGTGCTCATCCATCCCCAGGCCTATGTGCACTCGATGGTGCGCTTCCAGGACGGCAACCTCAAGGCCCAGCTCGGGCCCACCGACATGCGCCTGGCCATCCAGTACGCCCTCGCCTATCCCGCCCGGCCCCCCACGCCCCTGCGCGAGGCCCCCATTGCAGAGCGGCTCGAGTTCTTTCCCCCCGATACCCGCCGCTTTCCCGCGCTGGCCCTGGCCTACGAGGCCGGCCGGATGGGAGGGGTGGCCCCGGTGGTTCTGAATGCCGCCGATGAAGTGGCGGTGGAGGCTTTTTTGGGGGGGGCTATCGGGTATCTGGAGATTCCCAGGGTGTTGGAGAAAGTGTTGCAGAAGACGCCGAGGGCCCCGCTAAGCTGGGAGAATATCGAAGAGGCCGATCGCTTGGCCCGCAGGCTGGCGCGGGAGTTTTTGAATGGAGAGGGAGGATGAGCCTAGTCTGGTTTCTGATCATCATATCCATCAGCATCTTCGTCCATGAGCTGGGGCACTACCTGGCGGCCCGGCTGCAGGGGGTGGGGGTCAGGAACTTTGGGGTGGGTTTCGGCCCCACCCTTCTCAAGTTCGACCGCTGGGGCACCACCTGGCGGCTCAACGCCATTCCCTTGGGCGGTTACGCCGAGATCGAGGGCATGATGCCCGGGGACACCCACGGCTATGCCCGGCTTTCCTACCTGGGGAAGTTCTTCATCCTGGTGGCCGGGGTGCTCATGAACCTGTTGCTGGCCTGGGGGGTGCTGGCCGGGCTGGCCGCGGTGCAGGGGGTACCCCAGACCCAGGCCGTTATCACCGAGGTGATGCCGGGGAGCCTGGCCGAGCGGGCCGGTTTTCAGGTGGGCGACCGCCTTTTGAGCCTGAACGGTGAGAGGCTTACCTCCTACGAGGAGGTCACCCGTTTCCGGGCCAGCCCCGGGGAGAAGGTCTTCGGGGTGATGCGGGATGGGCAGGAGGTGGAGGTGCGCTTTACCTGGGACGGCAGCGAGGCGCGGCTTGGCATCGTCTACCGCGCCGAGGTGGTGGGGTATACCCGGATTGGCTTCTTCCCCGCCTTTGCCCGCACGGTGAGCGAGACGGTGAGCGCGGTGCCGCGCTTTGTGCAGGAACTGGTGGGTAGTCTGGCCCGCATCCTCTCCGGGCAGCAGGCCCAGGGGGTGGCGGGACCGGTAGGCATCGTGAACATCACCGGCCAGGCGGCGCAGCAGGGGTTGGTCGCTTTGGTGAGCCTGCTCGCGGTCATCAACCTCTCGCTTGCAGTCTTCAACCTGCTGCCCATTCCGGGGCTGGATGGGGGACGGATTTTGGTGCTCCTGCTCAACGCCATCACGGGGGGGCGTATTGGGCCAGAGCTCGAGGCCCGCCTGGTCTACGGGGGGTTCGTCTTCCTCATTCTCCTGATCGTCCTCGTGACCATCAACGATATCCGCAATCTCATGGGCGGGTAGAATGCCCCTGGATGGACGCCACGGTGCTGATCCCGGCCTACAACGAGGCGGACCGAATCGGAGCGGTGGTCCAGGTGGCGCGGGCGGCGGGCTTGCCGGTGCTGGTGGTGGACGACGGCTCCACCGACCAGACCGCCCAGGCGGCTGAGCGAGCCGGAGCCCGTGTGCTGCGCCTGGCGGAGAACCAGGGCAAGAGCGCGGCCCTGGCCCA
The DNA here is from genome assembly GCF_003351145.1 of Meiothermus sp. QL-1. Lineage (NCBI taxonomy): Bacteria > Thermotogati > Deinococcota > Deinococci > Thermales > Thermaceae > Meiothermus > Meiothermus sp. QL-1. The sequence continues at coordinate 216,690 of NZ_QQSV01000003.1, forward strand.
TGGTCTGGCCCATGTGGAGACGCCCTATTTGCTGCTGCTCGACGCCGATTTGGTGGGGCTTAGACCGGAGCACCTTTGGCTAATGTTAGAGCCGGTGCGCAGGGGGGAGCTCGAGATGGCCATCGGGGTTTTCAGGGCTGGGGGGTTGATGACCGACTTTGGCAACCGGGCCACCCCTTTTCTCTCGGGCCAGCGGGCCTGCCGGACCGAGTGGCTCAGGAGCGTGCCCAACCTGACCAAGCAGCGCTGGCCCGAGCCAGCCATCACCGACCATCTGGCCCGCACCCAGGTTCGCTGGGCCTATGTGCCGCTCGAGGGGGCCAGCCAGGTGATGAAAGAGCAGAAGCGGGGATTTTGGAGAGGGCTTGTTTTGCGGCTTGGGATGTACCTCGAGCTCCTCCGCTACCGCCTGGGGGGTAAGAGCCGGGCTTGAGGCCCCCTGACAATTTCCCCTTAGCTTGGGGCGGAGGTGCTTATGCGGATTGAAGTGGCGGTGATGATGCAGGTGAACGTCCCCGACGACACCGACCTGGACGACCTGAGCCTGGAGATTGACGAAAGCGGCCTCCGCTTCTTAAGCAACGGGAAGACCGTGGCCAACGCCGGCGATATTGAGGACTACTACATTGACGAGGTAGAGGTCGAGGATGAGGAGGAGGACGAGGAAGAATAGCTTGGTCCGGTATCGCCTTCCCATGGCCGGAGTAGAATGGGCCCATGGACGTCCTGAGCCGCGCTGCAGCGGGTGAACGCCTATCCGCCTCCGAACTGCTAGAGCTTTACCACCTTCCCCTGCCCGAAGTGGCTGCGGTGGCCCACGAGCTCAGGCTCAGGCGCACCCCCCCCCGGGTGGTCACCTACCTGATCGATCGGAATATCAACTACACCAACATCTGCACCGTAGCCTGCAATTTCTGCGCCTTCTACCGTACCCGGCGCCAGCACGATGCCTACGTGCTCTCCTTCGAGGAGATTGGCCGCAAGGTGGAGGAGCTGATGCAAATCGGGGGGCGCCGGATTCTGATGCAGGGGGGGGTGAACCCCGACCTGCCCTTCGAGTGGTATCTGGAGCTGCTGCGTTACCTCAAGGCCCACTACCCCGAGGTGCGCATCGACGCCTTCAGCCCCGAGGAAATCCTGGGCCTGGAGCGGCTTACCGGGCGCGATTGCGAGGCTCTTCTGACCGAGCTCAAAGCAGCGGGGTTGGACGGTTTGCCGGGGGCTGGCGGCGAGATTCTGGTGGACGAGGTGCGGGCCAAGGCCGCCCCGGCCCGCATCAGGAGCCGGGATTGGTTCCGCATCCTGGACACCGCCCAGCGGCTTGGCCTGTACACCATCGCCACCATGGTGATTGGCTTCGGTGAGACCCATGAGCAGCGGGTGGAGCACCTTTTGCAGATAAGGGCCCAGCAGGACAAAGCCCTGCGCGAGTACGGCCAGGGCTTTGCCGCCTTTGCCATGTGGACCCTGCAAACCGAGCACACCCGCCTAAGGGGCAAGGCCCCCGGGGCCACCGCCCACGAGTATCTGCGCCAGCTTGCCATTGCTCGCATAGCTCTGGACAACATCCCCAACCTTCAGGCGAGCTGGCCTACCCTGGGCTTCAAGGTGGCCCAGGTGGCGCTTTACTACGGGGCCAACGATTTTGGCTCCACCATGCTGGAAGAAAACGTGGTGAGCGTGGCAGCCGGACACAACCGCACCCACGCCACGGTGCGGCAGATGGTGCGCCATATCGTGGATGCAGGCTTTATCCCCGCCGAACGCGACCCTTACTACAACATCAAGCAGTACCCCGATGTGGAGGCTATTCTGAACGAGAAGCCTGCCGTGCCCTTGCCTTTGGCCTAGCTCACGTACCTTCTTCCCCGAAGGATGCCAGGGGCCCCGTGAAAATCAAAGGGGCTCCGAAGGCTTTTCTCGAAAAGCACCATCAGTTTCTGAATACCGCGTCCTCACGTCTGAAGCTCCAGTAAGCCGCGTATACCGTGAGGAAGGTGTAGCCCAGGGTGGTGAGCCAGGTGGTCAAGAGCGCTGGCAAACCGATGCTGTCCTTTACCAGACCCTCGAGGGCCATCACCACGCCCAGCCCGGGCAAAGCATAGTGCCAGATTTGCGGCTGAAAGTACTCGCCAAAAGCAAATACCAGCATGGGCGCCATGACGAGCAAGTCCAGCGGTGATAGGTACGCGCTGGCCTCGCGGTAGCTGCGCGCAAAAATACCAACAGATAAGACCAGTCCCACCGCAAAAACCGCGAACAGTACCCCCGTAAGAAATAGGCCCCCAAGGGTAGGGAGCGACAAAGCGAGTGAGCCCGTGGGCAAGGTAGGTGCGGCAAAAGGATTATCTTGCGCCAGTAAACCTCTGCTGGACGCCCAACTTCCGATGGCCGTACCCACAAATACCGAAATGGCCGAGAAGAACGCCGCCCCCAGCACTGCCAACCCCTTGCCCAGCAGAAGCTTCCAAGGCTCTATGGGCGCGGATAACAAAGCTTCTATGGTGCCCATTTGCTTCTCGCCTACGGTGGCATCCAGCGCCACATGTTGCCCCGCCCCCAGTACAGCCAGCAGTATGAAGACGGGCAAGACCAGCGCCAGCAAACCCAAGGCCTGCTCTTGCTGGCTGGCGGCTTTTTGGGTTACCAGCCGGAAGGGCTCGAGGCTGGCCTGGCTGAGCCCCTTGGCGGCAAGCTGCTGCTCGACCTGCCGTTGTCGAACCTGCTGCAATACCTCTTTCAGGCGGAGGTTCGCCACGGATTCTTGTGTGCTGACAGGGCTGGTCCGATCGTAGACGATAAAGGTTCCCTTTGCGAACTCCAAACCCACATCGGCCCTGCGCTGTCGCACGGCCTCGCGGGGGTCCGGCACCGGAATCGTTCGCAAGCCCTTCTGCTCGAGCTCGCGCAGCAACTCCGGCGGAACCTCTTTCACAGCTACCAGATGCACCCTGGCCGCGGACTGCTGTTGCAAACGCGCCAGAACCCAGTACGGGGCGTACATGAGCAGGGGCATAATCAACAGGGGCAGCAAGAGCAACCCTAGGATGCGCTCCTCGCGCAGGTAGCAGACCAGTTCTTTCCAGGCGATTTTTAGGACATGCTTCATAGCTTTAGGGCCTCAGCAGGCAGCGTCAAAGTTCTACCAGAACAAACGCCCTCTTGATGTGCTGGTTGACCAAGCCCGTGCTGCGGAAGCAACCCACCTAGCCCTAGTTGCGGAAGACCACATCCTCACGCTGGAAATTGCGGTAGGCCAGGTACAGGGCCAGTGCGGCAAAAACCAGGGTGGAAACCCAGGTGAGGCCAAGCTGGGCGGCGGTGGCCGAACCCTTGACAATCGCGTCCAGGGCCAGCACGACGTTGACGAAAGGCAGGGTAAAGTACCAGTCTTGCAGCTTGAGGAAATCGGAGAACTGAAGAAACAAGATGGGAATAATCATTACCAGCATCAGGGGGCTCATGTAGCTTTGGGCTTCCTTAAAACTGCGGGCATACAGGCCCAGCGAGATCATGATGGCGATAATCAGCAGGGCAAACAAAACCGCGGTGACCATCATGGACAGATAGCCCAGCGGGTCGAGGGCCAGGCCACCGCCTAGCTGGGCCAGCCTCTCTCCGTTCTGCACCGCCTGAAAACGGTCGCGCAGCACACCCCCACCCAGCAAAAGCCCGGCAATGGCCGCAAGGGTGGAGAGGAGCGACATCACGAACACCGCCAGCCCTTTGCCCAAAAGAATCTGGCCAAGGGGCACGGGGGCCGCCAGGAGGGCCTCGAGGGTGCCCTTTTCCTTCTCGCCTGCCGTGGCATCCACCGCCACCGGCATGCCGCCCATCTGGATGAACAGAACCAGGAAATAGGGAATGAGAAACGCAAAAAGCCCCGCGGCCTGCTCCTGCGCCCGGGAGGCGTCTTTGGTCTCGAGCCGGAAGGGCTCGAGCAGCTCCGTCCCGATTCCCCTCGCCCGCAGGCGATCGGCCACGAGTCGGTCTTTGTAGGCCCTAAGGGCACCCTGGACTTTCTCCACCACCAAGGCACTCTGGGTCGCCCCGCCAGAAAGCCGGCCGTAGAGGGTATAGGTGCCGTTCTGGAAGACCAGCGCTGCCTCGACCTCGCGGTTCTGTACCGCCTCCTGGGGGTTGGCAACCTCCACGGGCTCCACCTTGGCCTTCCGGAGTTCTTCCAGCACTTCCGCCGGAACCCCCACTACCCCCACTTTCTGCACGCTCTGCTGGGTTTGTTGGGCTACATTGCCAAACAGCAGAACAGGGCCAAACACCAAAAGGGGCATGACCAGAATGGGCAGAACCAGGGTGGTGAAGAGCACCCGGCGCTCGCGCACCACGCTTAGAAGTTCCTTGCGGGCAATGGCCAGGGCCTCGTTCATGCTGCCTCCGGGGCCAGTCCAGTCTCCTTGAGCCGATTTATGAAGGCCCGCTCCAGGTTTCCTCCGCCCAGCTCGAGGGCCTCCGAAAGGCGCCCCTCGTAGACCAGCCGCCCTCGGTTGATGAACCCCACCCGGTGGCAGACCTCTTCGGCCTCGCTCATCACGTGGGTGGAGTAAAGCAGGGTTTTCCCCAGCTCGGCGTACTGCTTGACAAAATCCAGCAAAGCCCTGCGGGCAAACACGTCCAGACCTGCGGTTGCTTCATCCAGCAGCAACACCTGCGGCTGGTGCAGAATGGCCCGGGCGATTACCAGCTTTTGCTGCATGCCGGTGGACATATGCCGCACCTGCTTTTTGAGCACCGCCTCGTCGAGCTGCAGGAGTTCGGCGGCCCAGCCGATTCGCTCTCTTAGCCTGGGGCCCCACAGGTCGTAGAAGCCGCCAAAGAACTCCAGTACCTCATAGCCGGTGAGTTTGTCGTAGACCCTCATGCCGCCGTTCACGATGCCCAGGTTGCGCCGCACTTCCAGCGATTGCCGCTTCACGTCGAAACCTGCCACCCGGGCACTTCCGCCTGTGGGCCGCAAGAGCGTCGCCAGCATCCGCAAGGTGGTGGTTTTGCCCGCGCCGTTGGGCCCCAGCAGGCCATAGACCTCGCCGGGCTGCACCGTGAAGGAAACTCCGCAGACGGCTTGGAATTTCCTGTAGCTTTTCTGCAGCTCTATGGCTTCTATCATCCGCCTAAGACTACCCCTGAAGCCGCCCAGGGTTGGTGCGAATTGCCCTGTCCGTTGCGCTTGGCCCAGGCTTCGGCGGTGTGAAGGACCCACAGACCCAAAGGAACCAACACCACCCCTATCAGGAGCAGAACCGGCGGCACCGGGGCGGGTTTGGTTGGGTTTTGGGGTGGCCTGGTTGGTCGGGTTTTTAGGGCTTATGGTTTGCGTGAGTGCACGCTCCTTCGAACGAATCGGCAACCCGAAGGCCCAAAAGCGCGATTCATGCTATGAATGCGGGTCGGCGTCTCAGGGAACCAGGTCATGCGCGGCTCACCTGGCAAAGCCAAGGGTGCGCGCAAGGTGAGTTGGCAGGGGCCGGTAGCGCAAGGAACCTTCAGACGATGTTTTTCTCCCCCAGCTTTTGGGCCCGGGCAAAACGCTCGTAGCGAAGTGGGTTGATGTCCAGGCTGTGCGCCTCTCCATCGGCAATTTCCTCGGCCATCAGCCGGCCCACCATGGCGGCCTGCTGCACCCCGTGGCCGGAGAAGCCGCAGGCGTTGAACCAGCCCTCCACCCCGGGCATCCGGCCCAGAATGGGGTTGTGGTCGGGGGTGACCTCGTAGTAGCCCCACCAACTGGCTTTTGGGTCGAGCTGGAGCTGCTCGAGCCAGGGGAAGCGGGCCAGGCCGGCTTCCAGGGTGGGCTCGAGCCAGCCCCAGTCCATGCCCTCCCGGAAGCCCACATCGGCGGGGTTGCTGCGGCCAAATATCAGCCGGTTGTGCTCGGAGCGGAACCAGAAGCCGCTTGAAAGGTCGATGGTCAGGGGGTAGGGGGGCAGGTCCTCCAGGGGAGCGGTGCAGAAGACCATGCGCCGCGCCGGCTCGACCGGGATTAAAAGCCCAGCCCTGCGCCCCACCTCCCCGGCCCAGGCCCCCGCAGCGTTCAGCAAGAACCGGGTCCAAAGCTCCCCCTGCTCCGTCTTCACCCGCCACCCATCCCCCTCCCGCCAGGCTGCGCGCAGCTCGGTCTGGGTGTGCAGTTCCGCGCCGAGCGCCCGGGCGCGGCGCAGGTACGCCAGGCAGATGCCATGGGGGTCGACGATGCCGTCGGCAGGGCCGAAGGTGGCCCCGGCGATGGGTTCCAGCCCCGGGGCCTGGGGTAGGAATTCAAGCCTCCGGCGGACCTCCTCCAGCCCCAGCACCCTCACCGGGACCCCCAGGCTTTTCTGCCGCTCCACTGCCTCCAGATGGGCATCCCATCGGCCTTCCGGCACCAAGAACAGGTACCCGATGGGCCGGTAGCTGGCCTCGGGCATGGCCTGGTATTCCCGGATGGAGTACCAGGACAGCAGCACGTTGACCTCCTCGCTGAACTGCACCCGCACCCCGGCGGCGCTTCTGCCGGTGGAGCCCATGGCGGGGGCCGGGGCCCGCTCGAGGATGCCTACCCTGAGCCCCCGCTCGGCCAGGCGGTAGGCGCAGGCGGCCCCTATGATGCCCGCCCCCACCACCAGCGCCTCGTAGACGGGCCTCATGGTCGCAGCTCCAGCCTCCAGGTGCGCCCCCAGTCGCTTGGGCGGCTGCTCAAGGGGATGTACCGACCGTCCCGCCACAGAGGGAGAAGGTCGTCGTAGTGGGGGCTGAAGGGGTCGGCGGACTGCCCCATGGGGTAGATGGCCTGGCTGTTGTCCAGGTCCGAAAGGTCGAAAAGGGTTCTAAGCGAGGCCCCCGAGGTGTGCAGGAAGGTGTTCTGGTCGTAGTTGGCCACGTTTACGGTGTGAATCGCCCCGGGGGTGGGAAGGGTGCGCTGGTAGAGGGGGCCGATGAGGGGGGCCGAGGCCAGGGGGGAGGTAATCTGGGCCCGGTGCAGCCGGCCCCAGGCCCACTGGGTGGGGTCGGGGCCCAGCCTCTGCTCGAGTTCCGCCCCGGCCCGTTCCAGGGCCTGGGCCTTGAACTCGGCGCAGCTTCGGATGCCTGCCTTGGGGTTCTGGCACCAGCGCCCCTCCTCACGCAGGGTTTTGACGAATAGGTAGGGAACGGGAGGATAGCGCAGGCCCAGCTCGTCCTCGAGCATGCGGGCTATCTCGCGGTAGTAGAAGGCGAAGGCCGTGGCCCCCACCGAGTCCAGCTCGGCCCGCAGGTCCCAGCCTCGCACCGCTTCCTGCAGGCGCCTGGCCGCCTCGCTCTGGGGCTCTAGGGCCAGCAGCCCGGGCACCAGCTCGCGCGCAATCAGGGAGTAGGTGTCGAGCTGCCAGCGCGCCATATCGGCCAGGCTGGCCCTGGGCTGGGCCAGGATGAGCTCGCGGATGCGCTGGGCGCGGAAGACCTCGGTGGTGTAGGTGGAGATGTCAGGCCCCCCATGGGGCAGCACCCGGTTGTTGGCGCTGGCGACAAAGCCCTCCTTAGGGTTTACCACCTGCGGCAGGCGCTCGAAGGGCAGGTAGCCCTGCCAGTAGTGGCGGAAGCCGCTGGCCGGGAAGCGGCCGTCCCAGTCGCGCAGGGGTACGCGCCCCGGGGCGAAGTAGCCGATTTTCCCTTCCACATCGGCATAAACAAAGCTCTGCATGGGGGCCACGTAGGCCCTGAGGGCCTCGCGAAAGGCCTGGGCGTTTTGGGCGAGGTTCATGCCCAGGTAGGCCTCAAAGGTGGTGTCGTCGGGGTCCAGGCCGGTCCAGCGCAGCGCCGCGGCCTGGTTTTCCCCCAGGGGGCGTCCTGGGGTAAGGCCCGAGCGCAGGAAGGCCCCCAGGTCGGAGATAAGGGGGCCGTACTCGCTTTCCCGCACGGTGAAGACCACGTCCGGCGCGCCCCGGACCCGAATGACCTCCTGGCGCTTTCGCAGGGGCACCAGCCCCAGCCGGGTGCGGTAGGCCTCGCCCTCGAGCTCCAGCACAAAGAGGTCCATTACGTCGGGGCGCACGTTGGTGGCCCCCCAGGCCACCCGGTGGTTGTGCCCCAGGATGACCCCGGGCAGCCCGGGGATGCTGGCCCCGATGGCCCGGTAACCAGGCCCCTGCAGGTCCACAAGATACCAAAGCGAGGGGTTCTGCAGCCGCAGGTGGGGGTCGTTGGCCAGCAGGGGTCGGCCGGTGGTGGTGCGGGCCCCGCTCAGGACCCAGTTGTTGGAGCCCTGCTCGGGGTGGCGCGGGGCCAGGATGAGCCGCTCCGATAGCGCCACCACCTGCTGCATCGCCTCCAGCAAGCCGGGCGAGATTGCCGGCGGGGGGGATGCCGCGCGGCTGGGCAGGTCCTGGGCCTGGAGCACGGTGGGCCCCTCGGCAGGGTAGCTGCGCAGCTCTTCGAAACCGGATGGACCCAGCCGCTCCAGAAGGTACAGGTTGTCCACCTCGTCCTGCCAGCACTGGCCCAGGTCGTAGGCCTGGAGCTTGCCCCAGGCCAGGCTGTCGGCGGGGGTCCAGGGCTCAGGGGTAAAGCCCAGGAGGCGGAAGGGCAGGGGTAGGTCGCCCTCCCGGATGAACTGGTTGACCCCGGCCGCGTAGGCCTCCAGCACCCGGCGGGCGAAGTCGCTTTGGTAGGGCAGCGAGGCCACGGCTGCGCGGTGGAGGCCCAGAGTGCGGAAGAAGCGGTCCTGCTCTACGGTTGCTGCCCCCAGCACCTCGGACAGCCGGCCCTGGGCGGCCCGACGGCCCAGCTCCATCTGGAAAAGCCGGTCGCGGGCGTGCAGGTAGCCTTGGGCGAAGAACACGTCCAGGTCGGTCTGGGCCCGGATGTGCGGCACCCCCCACTGGTCGAAGGTGACCTCTACCGGTGCGGCCAGGCCCGGTACGCTCCGCACCTGCACCGGTGCGCAGGCGGCGAGCAAGAGGAGCAACCACCCCAGTCTGCGCATGCTCTGGAGGCGATTCTTTCAAATTTCGGCCGGCCTGGCTAGCCCCCTATGACCCCCGCCGCCCGGAGCGCTTCCACCTCCTTCGCTTCCAGGCCCAGCACCTCTTTGAGCACCGCCTCGGTGTGCTGGCCCAGGAGGGGCGGGGGGGCCTGGGGCTCGGCAGGTGTGCGGGAGAGGTGGGCCAGAGGAGAGCCCAGCAGGGGAAGCCGGCCCAATGTGGGGTGCTCGAGGTGCCACACCATGCCCCGGGCCTGGGCCTGGGGGTCGGCCAGGGCCTCGGCCAGGTTGTGGACCGGGGTGGCCGGGACGCCGGCTTTTCGCAGGCGCTCGAGCCATGCCTGCCTGGGCCGGGTGCGGAAGAGGGCCTCCAGCTCGGGTAGCAGCGCCGCGCGGTGCTGGACGCGGCCGGCGTTGGTCTGGAAGCGCGGGTCCTCCCAAAGCTCGGGCCGCTCCAGCGCCATGCAGGCCCGCCGGTACTGCTCGTCGTTGCCGATGGTCAGCATGAACCACCCGTCCGCCGCCTGGAAGGCCCCGTAGGGCACGATTTGGGGGTGGGCGTTGCCCAGCCGGGGGGGCAGCGCACCGGTGACCAGGTAGCTCTGGGCCAGGTTGACCATGGCCGCCAGCCCCACATCGAAGAGGGCCAGGTCGATGTGCTGCCCCAGGCCGCTTCGCGCCCGCTCCCAAAGGGCCGCCAGCACAGCCACGGCCCCCTGCATCCCGGTCATCAGGTCGATCCAGGCCACCGGCACGCGCATGGGGGGCCCCTCGGGTTCACCGGTAACCGACATGATGCCACAAAGCCCCTGGATGGCCACGTCGTAGCCGGGCTCGGCCGCGCGGGGGCCGGTGTGGCCATAGCCGGTGATGGAGAGATAGATGAGCCCGGGGTTGAGCCGGGCCAGGCTGGGGTAGTCGAGCCCGTAGCGGGCCAGGTCGCCGGTCTTGAAGTTCTCCACCAGCACGTCGGCCCGCTGGGCCAGCGCCCGCACAATCTGCTGGCCCCTGGGGTCTTTGAGGTTTATCGCCAGGCTCTGCTTGCCCCGGTTGCAGGACAAAAAGTAGGCGCTCTCGCCCCGGCCCTCCGGGCCCGCGGGTACGAAAGGGGGGCCCCAGCCGCGGGTCTCATCGCCCCACAGGGGCTCCACCTTCCAGACCCTGGCCCCCAGGTCAGCCAGCATCTGGGTGCAGTAGGGCCCGGCCAGCACCCGGGAGAGGTCAAGGACCTTGACGCCATCCAGCGCGCCCATCGCCCCAATCCTAAGGGGTAGAATCGTGCGGTATGAAGGTACTCGTCACCGGAGGAGCGGGCTACATCGGCAGCACCGTGGCCAATGCCCTCCTCGACCATGGCCACACCCCCATCCTGCTCGACTCCCTCGTGACCGGGCATAAAGCCTTCACCCAGGGCAAGGTCTTCTACCAGGGGGATATCGCCGACGGAGCGCTGCTGGCGCGCATCTTTGCGGAGCACCCTGATATTCACAGCACCATCCACTGCGCAGCACGGGTGGTGGTGCCGGAGTCGGTGGAGGAGCCCTACCTCTACTATCGCGAGAACGTCTGCAAGAGCCTCGAGCTCTTCAAAAACCTGGAGGCCCTTGGTTGCCGCCGGGTCATCTTCAGCTCCTCGGCCTCGGTCTACGCCCCAGCACCGGGCTTTTTGGTCACGGAGGACTCCCCCCTGGGCCCCAGCTCCCCCTACGCCCGCACCAAGTACATGATGGAGCTGGTGCTGGAGGACCTCTGCCGGGCCACCAGCCTTCGCGCGATTGCCCTGCGCTACTTCAACCCCATCGGGGCCGACCCCAAGCTGCGCAGTGGGGTTCACGTGCGCGAGCCCAGCCATGTTCTGGGACGGTTGGTGGATGTGGCGCTGGGCAAGCGGGAGGCCTTTGTAATCACCGGGGTGGACTGGCCCACCCGCGACGGCTCGGGTATTCGCGACTACATCCACGTCTGGGACCTGGCCCTGGCCCACGTGCGGGCGGTGGAGCGCTTCGACGAGGTGCTGGCCCGGCTGGGCCGGCCCTACGGGGTCATCAACCTGGGCACCGGCCGGGGGGTGACGGTCAAGGAGCTCCTGGCGGCTTTTGAGCGGGTCTACGGCCGGCCCATCCCCAAGCGGGAGGCCCCCCCCCGCCCCGGCGATGTGGCCGGGGCCTATGCCAGCGCCGAGCGGGCCTGGGAATTGTTGGGCTGGAGGGCTGAACGCTCAATCGAGGAGGGCATCGCCAGCGCGCTCGCCTGGGGGGAGAAGCGCAGGGCGGTGCTGGGCTACGCCTGACGCAGGGCCTGGAAGGCGGCCTCGTACTCGCCCGGGTCCAGGTTGCGCCCGATGACCACCAGCTCAGAAGGGGCCTCGGCGGGGCGTTTGGACATCTCCAGGCTGAATATCTCTCGCACCGACTGGAAGAGAACCTGCTGCGCAAAGCCCCTGACGCTCAGGTAACCCTTGGCCCGGTAGACCGCGTTGGGCCGGGCGATCAGGTACTGGTCGATGAAGGCATTGACCTTGGGCCGCTCCAGAAGCCCCTCGGCCCGGAGGGTGAAGGTCTGCAGGCCCGGGGTGTGGTGGTGGGGGTGGGCCTTGGGCTGCCAGTCGAGGGCAAAGGCCCTGAGGCCGAGCAGCCTTTCGGGGGGCACCTGGCCGCGGACGGCGGGGTAGAGGGGGGCCAGGGGGTTGGTCTGGCGGAGCAGGGCCTCGGCCTCGGTTAGGGCCTCGGGGGGGGCGAGGTCGGTCTTGTTGAGCACCACCACGCTCGCGTAGGCGAGCTGTACTGCGCCTTCGGGGTTGTCTTGCAGGGTGCGCGCCAGGTTGCGGGCGTCGGCCACCCCGATGATGCCGTCCAGTTCGAAGTGAGGGCGGGCGAAGGGGTCGAGCACGGCCTGGGCCACCGGCACCGGGTCGGCCAGCCCGGAGAGCTCGATCAGGATGTGCTCGGGTCTGCGCCCCAGGAGCTTGAAGAGGGCCGAGACCAGGTCTTCCCGCCCCACGCAGCAGAGGCAGCCGTTGGTGAGCTCGGCGATGCCGTCGGTGTCCACGTTTTCGATGAGGGAGGCGTCGATGCCGGTTTCCCCGAACTCGTTGACGACGACCCCGAAGCGCCGCCCGCCCTTTTGGATTAGGTGGTTGACCAAGGTGGTCTTGCCTGCCCCCAGGAAGCCACCCACGATGCTTACCGGGATGCGCCCTTGCATAGCGCCTCAGCCTAACATGCCTGGGGGTTTTATTCCTCCGGGTCTTTGAGGAGGCCCCAGCTGGTGACCGCAGGGTAGGAGCCCAGCACCTTCACGAACGAGGCCCGGCGCAGCAGGGTGAGCAGGGCCTGGGAGGGGCCGGGGTCCTCGGCGTGGCCCTCGAAGTCGGCGTAGAAGATGGGGGAGAAAGGCCGGTCGGGGTTGCGGCGGGGGCGGGACTCGAGCTTGGTCAGGTTGATGCCCTGGTCGGCAAAGGCCTTGAGCGCGGCCAGCAGCTCGCCCGGGCGGTGGCGGGTGGTGAAGACCACCGAGGTCTTGTAGGGGCCCTCCCGGCGGGGCCACTCCTCCCGCGAGAGCACGAAGAAGCGGGTGTAGTTGCCGATGAAGTCCTGGATGCTTTTAGCCAGGACCACCAGCCCGTAGCGCTCAGCAGCGCGGCGGCTGGCGATGGCGGCCAGCCCCGGCTCGGGGTTTTCGGCCAGGGCCCGGGCCGCCCCGGCGGTGTCGTAGACCGGGATGGCCTCGAGCTTGTAGCGGGCGATGAACCCGTCGCACTGGGCCAGGCCCTGGGGGTGGCTGATGACCTTGCGGACGTCCTCCAGCCGGGTGCCGGGCGGGGCCAGCAGGCAGTGGTCCACCTTGAGCACCAGCTCCCCCACCACGTGCAGGTCGGTCTCCAGCAGCAGGTCGTAGGTCTGGTTGATGATGCCGGCGGTGGTGTTTTCCACCGGGACCACCCCCAGGTCCACCTCGCCCTCGGTGACGGCGGCGAAGACCTGGTGGAAGGTGGGCAGCCCGATGGTCTCGGCCTCGGGGAAAGCCCTGAGCGAGGCCTCCTCGCTGTAGGCCCCCTCGGTGCCCTGGAAGGCGATGCGCAGGACCTTGGTCACACCTGTCAGTATAGGGCTTGACCGGGGGCCGCCGGGCCTGGGCATAATCAGGCGTGCTGCGGATTGAGCCGGTGGACCGGGCCGAGGAGTGGAACGCGCTGGTGGCCTCCTTGCCCATCACCAGCGCCCTGCAGTCTTGGGGCTGGGGCGAGGTCAAGCGGCTTTCCGGTTGGGAACCCTTGCGGCTGGCCCTCCACGACGGCAGCGGGCTTCTGGCGGCGGTCCAGCTTTTTCGCCGCCGTTTGGCGGGCCCTTTGGGCCTGCTCTATGCCCCCCGGGGTCCGGCCCTGCGCAGCCTCGAGGCGCTGCCACAGGTGGCGGAGGCCCTGCGCAGGCGGGTTGGGGGGGCAGTCTACCTGAAGCTGGAGCCCGAGACCGGGCAGCCGGCCGGCGAGCCCCCCCCTGTTTTCTCTGGACTGCGCCCGGCTGAGAGCATCCAGCCGGAGTACTCCATCTGGCTCGACCTTTCTCTGGGGCGGGAGGGAATTCTAGCCCAGATGGAGAGCATGCACCGCCGCAACACCCGCCTGGCCGAGAAGCGGGTGGTGTGCAGCATCGAGGGGGAGGAGGCCTTTGAGGAGTTCTGGCGGCTTTTCGAGGAGACCAACCGTCGGGCCAGGCTGCTGCAGCACGCCAAGGCCTACTACCAGGCGGTGCTGCGCGAGATGAACCAGCCCTTAGGCCGGGCCTTCATCTCCGTCGCCCGGTTGGAGGGGCGGGCCCTGGCCGCAGGGCTTTTCGTGGCCTTTGCGGGTAGGGTGGACTACCTCTACGGCGGCAGCTCGCGCGAGAACACCCATGCCAAGGCCCCGAATGGGATGCACTGGCGGGCCATACTGTGGGGCCTGGAGCACGGCTACAGGGTCTACGACCTGTGGGGGGTGCCGAGGGTGCGGGAGGGCAGCCACGCCGCCGGGATTGACGCCTTCAAGGAGGGTTTCGGGGGTCAGCGGGTACGGTTCCCTGCCTACGACCTGCCCCTTTCGCCCCTGTACGGGCCCCTTACCCGGGCCTTGCGGCTGCGCAAGAGCTGGGTCAACTACCGCACCCGGGGCACCTTCCGCGACGTGCTCTAGCCGCCTTAGCCCGGGGTTCACGCTTCTTAGCGCGCCTGCTTCTACCCTCTAGCCGTGGTTCGTGCTGCGGTTGCGGCCCTGGCGGCCATCGTTCTCCTCTCGCTTTACCTGACCCACCGTCCCCTGCCCACCCCCCAGGCGCCCAGCCAGGGGGTCCGGTTGGAAAACGTGGCCCTCACCCTCTACCCCGAGCAGGACCCCAAGGCCCGCTGGGAGTTCGAGGCGGAGCGGGTCGAGCAGGACCCCGCAACCCGGGAGGCCCGGGTGAGCGGGCTGCGCTCCGGCCAGCGCTTCGTGGAGGGGAAGCTCGACCTGCGGCTTTACGCCCCCGAGGTGACCATTGACCGCGCAGACAACCTCCGCCTACCCTATGCCCGGGTGGAGATTCTCAAGGGCTGCTACACCGTGCACCTGGGCCAGATGGGGGAGCCGCCGGTGATCATCGACCAGCGCGAGGGCTTCCGCGCCCCAAGCGTCTACATCACCGCCCCCAGCCTCGAGGTGCGCGGCAAGGACTTCAAGAGCGACTTTGGCATCGAGAACCCTAGCTGGCGCGATCCCATCGAAAAGTTCTTCTCTGGCAGGGAGCAGCCCTGTCCGATTCAAGGAGGTAGCTCATGAGACGCATTGGCTTCATCCTCTTTCTCTTTTTGCTGGCCCTGGCCGTGCTGGCCCAGAGCAGGGAGCGCATCATCACCATCGAGGCCCCGGGGGGGCAGCGCTCGGGCAACCTGCGCATGGGGCCCTGGGTGTACGAGGCGGGCCGGCCGGGGGGGGTTATCGGCCGGGTCAAGGACCTGGAGATCAGCGCTACCCGGGCCACCCTCGAGGCCCCCCAGGGCAAGACCATGCAGGAGGCCGAGGGGGAGCGGGTGGCCTCGTTTGAAGGGGGGGTTACCGTCAGGCGCGACCGCATGACCGCCACCGGGCCCCGCCTGGTCTACCGCGAGAGCAACGGCCGGGGGGTGCTGGAGGGGGGAGCCCGGATGCGCCAGGAACCCCGCGACAAGGAAAGCGACCCGGTGGAGGTGACCGCACCCCGGATGACCTTCGAGGTGGACACCAACATCTCCACCAGCGAAGGAGGGGTGGCCCTCAAGAACGGGCGCCAGGAGGGCCGCTCGCAGCAGGTCTACTACGAGGAGGACCGGGGCTTGGCGGTCTTCACCGATGAGAAAGAGGTGGTGCTGATACGCCGACGGGAGGGCAAGGGCGACCTGGTGATTCGGGCCAGAGAGGTGCGCAGTCTGACCGAGGAGAAGCGCCTTTTGGCCACGGGCGGGGTGACCTTGGTGGACGGCGATATCACCACCACCGGGGCCAGCCTGCTCTACAACGACAACACCGGGGAGGCCACGGTGCTGGCCGGGCGGGTGGGCAACCAGAATGTGCCGGCCCGCAGTGTGAACGCCAAAGAGAGGGCGGCCCTCTCGGGCAACGCCCTTTTGCACAACGTGAACCGCTCACAGGTGCGGGTGCTGGCCCAGGCCCCCAGGCTGCCGCTGGGGGATTTCCGCAAGCTGGGCGAGTAGGGGTGCGAAGTGTTGCCGCCCCGGGCTGGCCCCGGGGCGCTAAACTTGGGTTAGGGCTATGCGCAATCGACTCCGCCGCTACTTTATAGCCGGGCTGCTCTCCACCCTGCCGATTGCGGTCACTTTGTATGTGCTGGTCTGGGTGTACAACTGGTCGAACGGCCTTATCGAGGCGGTGCTCAAAGCCGTGGACGCCGAGCCGGCCCGCTGGTTAATGCCGTTTTTGCCGATTCTGGCGATCGTGGCCACCCTGGGGCTGGTGGTGCTGGCCGGCCTGCTGGCCAACAACTACGTGGGCCGGATGCTCTTTGCCGCGCTGGACCGCAGCATCAAGACCATCCCGCTGGTGCGGGAGGTTTACAACGCGGTGCAGCAGATTGCCCACACCCTGCTGGGCCAGCCCGAGGTGCAGTTCCAGCGGGCGGCCCTGATCGAGTACCCCCGCAAGGGCCTCTACACCCTCTGCTTCATCGCCAGCCCCCAGGTGGGCCGGCGGCTTTCCCCCTTGCCGGAGGGCTATACCGTGGTGCTGGTGCCCACCAGCCCGGTTCCGGCCTCGGGCATGGCCATCATCGTGCCCAGCGCTGATGTGATCCCGCTGGATATCAGCGTGGAGGACGCCCTGAAGTACGTGGTCTCGGCGGGGTTCATCCTGCCGGAAAGCCGGGCTGCTCAGCTTCTGACCGATGCCGGTCCGCAGCGGTCCTAGGGCTCACTCCGGATCCTTGCGAGGGGTAGCCGTTTTTTTGCGGCCCTTGCGGGCTTTCTTGAGCACCAGCTCCAGCACCCCCCCCTTGAGGGAGGCCTGGGCGCTGTTGGGCACGATGGGTTCGGGTAGGGTCAGGGTGCGGCGAAAGAGGCCGGTGGGGCGCTCCTGACGTATGTAGGTGCCCCCCAGCGGGTGGCGCACCCCGGCTAAGGTGAGGGTCTGGCCCTGTTCTTTCAGCTCCAGATCCTCGCTTTTGACCCCAGGCACGTCCACCAGGATGCGGTAGTGGTCCCCCTCGTCGAGGATGTCCACCGCCGGCACCCACTCCCCCAGGGCTTCTAGCGAGGAAAAGCGCCGGGAGAACTCCTCGAGCTGCTGGCGGATGAGCCTGAGCTGCTCCAGGGCGTCGTAGCGTTCTATGGTCATATGGCCGAGAATATCATGGTTGCGCTAAGGAGATATGACCTGGATTCCCGTGCTCGCTGGGCCTACCGCCACCGGAAAGACCACGCTGGCCCTCCGGCTAGGGGAGGTGTGGCCCCTCGAGGTCATCTCGGCCGACGCCAGCATGGTCTATGTGGGCATGGACATCGGGACCGCCAAACCAAGCCCGGAGGAGCGGGCCCGGGTGCCGCACCACCTGGTCGATGTGGTGCGCCCTGACCAGCCCTTTAGCGTGGCTGACTATGTGGCGCGGGCCGAGGCGGCCATCCAGGGGGTACTGGAACGGGGGCGCATCCCGCTGGTGGTGGGGGGGACCGGCTACTACATAAGGACCCTCGCCGAGGGGCTTCACGCGTTGCCCCCGCCCGACCCGGCGCTCCAGGCCGAGCTCTGGGGCTTGCTGGAGCTGAGGGGGCTCGAGCCCCTGCAGGCCGAGCTGGCGGCCCACAGCCCGGAGGACGCCCTTCGGGTGGGGAAGAACCCCCGCCGGCTGGTGCGGGCCCTGGAGGTGCTCCGCCGCACCGGCCTACCGCCCTCGCGGCTGCCCAGGCGGCCCCCTCGCTTTCGCTACCGCAAACTCATCCTGTGGCCGGCGTGGGACTGGCTCGAGCCCCGGCTGGCTTTTCGGGTGGAGGGCATGCTGGAGAGGGGTCTGGTGGAGGAGGTGCGGGGGCTGCTGCGGGCCTATCCCTCCATGCCCACCGCCCTTCAGGCCATCGGCTACAAGGAGATCGCTGCCTACCTGCGGGGCGACTGCACCCTGGAGGAGGCCCGGGCGGCCATGCTCCGGGCCACCCGGGCCTACGCCAAGCGGCAGTACACCTGGTTTCGCAAGGAACCGGGGCCGGTGGTCTTCCTGCCCCGGGCGGGGGAGGAGGCCTTGGCCGAGGTGGAGGCCTGGCTGCGGGAGGGCGAGGGGCATCCTTTATCATAGGGGCCGTATGCTGGCCCAGGAAATCGTGGAAAACGTTCGCACCGGCCGCATTACCCCCCTCGAGGTGCTCAGGGCCTACCAGGCACGCCTCGAGGAGATAGAACCCCGCCTCCGGGCCTTCATCCGCCTCAACCCCAAAGCCGAGGCCGAGGCCCGGAGGGTGGAGGAGCGCCTGGTTGCCGGTGAGGACCTCCCTTTGGCGGGGGTGCCGGTGGCCATCAAGGATAACATCTGCACCCGGGGCCTGGAGACCACCTGCGCATCCCGCATGCTGGCGCGCTTTGTGCCCCCCTACGAGGCCACGGTGGTCGAGCGGCTGCGCCAGGCCGGGGCGGTGGTGCTGGGCAAGACCAACATGGACGAGTTCGCCATGGGCTCCTCCACGGAGTACTCGGCCTATGGCCCCACCAAGAACCCCTGGGACCCCGAGCGCGTGCCGGGAGGGACCTCTGGGGGCTCGGCGGCGGCGGTGGCCGCCGATCTGGCCCCGGTGGCCCTGGGCACCGACACCGGCGGCAGCGTGCGCCAGCCTGCGGCCTTCTGCGGGGTCTACGGCTTCAAGCCCACCTACGGCCGTATCTCCCGCTACGGGGTGGTGGCCACGGCCAGCAGCCTGGACCAGGTGGGCACCCTGGCCCGCACGGTGGCCGACCTGGCCTTGCTGACCGATGCGGTGAGCGGCCACGACCCCAAGGACAGCACCAGCCTGGAGGTTCTGCCCCGCTTCCAGGCGGCCCTGGAGGCCCCGGTGCGGGGGCTTCGAATCGGGCTGGTTAAGGAGGCCCTGGCCCTCGGCAACTCGCCTGGGGTTCTGGCAGCCCTGGCCCGATTTCAGGAGGTGATGGAGGCCCAGGGGGTGCGCTTCGTGGAGGTGAGCATCCCCTCGCTGCGCTATGCCCTGGCCGCCTACTACATCGTCAACACCGCCGAAATCAGCTCCAACCTGGCCCGCTACGACGGCAGCCTCTACGGCCTGCGGGTGCCGGGGGAGGAGAGCCTGGACACCATGATGCGAACCCGTGAGCAGGGCTTTGGCCCGGAGGCCAGGCGACGCATTTTGTTGGGCACCTTCGTGCTTTCCTCAGGCTACTACCAGGCCTACTACGGCAAGGCCCTGCGCGCCAGGGCCCGGCTGAAGGCCGACATGGACGCGGCCTTTGGGCAGGTCGAGCTCCTCCTTACCCCCACCAGCCCCACCCCAGCCTTCCGCTTTGGCGAGAAGACCGCCGATCCTTTGGCCATGTACCTGGCCGACGTGGACACCGTGGCGGTCAACCTGGTGGGCCTGCCGGCCATGAGCCTGCCTGCGGGGTTCGAGGGGCATCTGCCGGTGGGGCTCCAGCTCATCGGTCGGGCCCTGCAGGACGAGCAGCTTTTCGCCGTGGCCCGGGTTTTTGAGGAGGCCACCGGGCGGGCGTTCGCCCAGGGGGCCCCCCTGGGGTCCGTTAATTAAGGCGCCGATCTACCCGGCCTCTGTCAGCGGTCCGTAAGCTGCAGTATACTCGCCGCGAGGCCCAATTCTTTCATGAGCCCTACCCACTACCGCCTTGCCAGCCGCATAGCCCACCATCTGCGCGCCAAGGGTTATCCCCTGGCCGAGTCCTGCCTGGCCGAGTGGCTGCTGGCGGCCGTGGCCCTGCCCCGGGGGGGGTGGGCGCGGGATATTTTGCAAAACCTTTTGGATGGGCGCTTCGAGCGGTTGGCGGAGGGGGTGGGGCTTTGGGAGTGGCGCTACGGCTTTCCCCCTGTAGGGGAGGCGGTGGTGGTGCTGGACCTGGAGACCACCGGGCTTTCGCCCACAGAGGGCGAGGTCATCGAGCTGGCCCTGATCCGGCTGGAGAACGGGCAGCAGACGTGCCTAGAGCGGCTGGTCAACCCCGGGCGCCCCATACCCCCCTTCATCCGCCGGCTCACCGGGATTGGCGAGGCCGATGTGCGCGATGCGCCGGATGTCTACACGGTTTTGCAGGAGGCCTGGCCGATGCTGGAGGGGGCTACCCTCATCATCCAAAACGCCCCCTTCGACCTCGGTTTTCTGGGCCCCCGCCTGGCGCGGCTGGGCTATCGGCTGGATAACCCGGTGGTGGACACGGTACACTGGGCGCGCAAAGCACTACCCGCCCTGGGCAAGCGGGGGCTGGATGCCCTGGCCTGGGTCTTCGACCTGGGTCCTGCCCCTGGGCGCCACCGCGCTATGGGGGATGCGGAGCTGACCCTGCGGGTGGCCCGCGAGATGTATTACATGCTCACCGCCGGCACCCCCAGCGGCCTAAGCCGGCTTCAGGAAAAGCTATGACTGCACGCTACGTTCTCACCAGCGCCTGCCTTCACAGCGGAACCATGAGCCTCATCCAGCCGCTGCGGGTCTACTTGCGCGGGAAAGACCGGGTGGTGCTGCGCGATGAGGAAGGGGAGACCTACCAGGTAGAGGTGAACTGGCAGCTAGGCCGGCTGGAGGGTCTGGGCCCTTACTACGCCAAGCGGCGGTTGGGGGTGAACGACCGAATTGTGCTCCACCTGGAGGGCGAGACGATTGGCCTGGAAGCCCTGGCGCCCTCGGCCCGGCCCATCCGCGTGCGCCCGCCAGAGGGGCCCAAACCCCAGGCCGAGCCCCCCGCCGAGAAGCGGGTTCGGGTGACGCCTTACCCTAAGGAGGTGATCTTTCCCCACCAGCCCCTGCCGCTGGAGGTGCCGGCCTTTTCTGCCGACCTGGAGGCTCTGGGCCTGGTGCGTGAATCGTCCGGGGCCCCCTGGGTCTTCCGGGCCTCTTTGGGCCGCCGCACCTTTTACCTGGCCCTGGCCAAGCTGGGTGAGCTGCCGGCGCGGGAGCTGCTGGCCTACCGCCAGCAGGGGCGAGCGGAGTACGCGGGGCTGGTGGCGGGAGAGTCGGCCCGGCAGGAGGCCCTGGCAGAGATTGCCGCGCTGCGCCCCTCGGGGCTGGCCCAGGCCGGTCTGGTCTACCTTTCGCCGGAGGCCCTGCAGCGCCTGGTGCGGCTCAGAAGACGGTTTCCCGTCGGCCCTTTGGACCTGGAGCGTCTGCTGCGGGAAGGGCGGGTAGACCTGGAGGCAGTGCAGCGGCTCGAGGACGAGGTTTTCGGGGTACTGCACGAGCGGGGCCACTTCTCGGCGGTGCTTACCCTGCTGGCCGACCAGCCCCCCCAGCAGGTCTTCCTGCTGGCCGACCTGATGCCCATGGCACGGGAGATGGGCCTTGAGGCCGATCAGCTCCAGAGCATCCTGGAAAACCTCTGCAGTCCCCCTTTCCTCCTCCTCAAGCGCCTCTCACCCGGGGAGTTCTTGATGCGCCAGTCGGTGGAGCAGGCCCTCTCCGACTGGGCCGAGTACGCTCGGGTGATGCTCGGCCGTCTGCAGGGGGTCTCGCTCAGGCCCTAGGGGGGAAAGATTTTTTTGAGCTCGGCCTCGAGCGCCTCGGCTGCCCGGCGGCTTATGGTCAGCCGAAGCCGCAGCACCAGTTTGCGGCTGTATTCTTCCAGCGCGCCAAGGCTCGCTTTGCTCTGTATCTCGGCGGCATACGCCTGCGCCTTGGGGCCTAAGGCAGCCTCCAGGGCCCGCATAAGGCGCTCCTGGGCGCTTTGCAGGGGCGAGGGGGAGGATGGGCCCTGGACCACCACTTCCAGCAGCCCCTGCTGGCAAAGGCGAAGCAGAATTTCCTGCACCACGTCCAGGGCCAGACCGGTGCGCTCGGCCAGGAGCACGTCGCTGATCTCCTCACGGCAGAGGGTATAGATGAGCCGCTCCTCCCGGCTCAGCAGAATCTTAAGCGGTTTGGGGCTTTGCCGGTAAACCCGCATCAGCTCTCGAGGGCGTCCAGCACCGCTGCGACCAGACGCAGTACCAGCAGCACGAAGACCGCGCCGAAAAGCAGGATCAGGCCCAGCAAGAGCAGGGGTGTGTCGGCTGGACGCCCCCAGGTGAGCAGGCCTACCGCCAGGTAGCCCAGGGCGAAAAACCCGATGAGCAGGTTGAGCTGCCCCAGGCGCTCGCCGATGACACCCCCGGGTGCGCGGGCTTTGAGCTGGAGGCCCAGGTAGACGTTGTAGAACATGAGGAGAAGGCCCGCCAGCAGGGTGATTGTGAGCATGCGGCCACCTCCTGCACTGACGTTGAGCTGATTATACCGCCTACTTGTCGTAGGGTTTGCCCACCGCCGCTGGTGGCCGGCTGCGCCCGATGAAGCCGGCCAACACCAGCATGGTCAGGATGAAGGGTATGGCCTGCACCAGCGTGGCCGGCAGGATATCCCCCCCCTGGAGCTGGATGGCCAGGGCCTGGGCAAAGCCGAAGAGCAGGGTGGCCCCGAGCACCCCCAAAGGGTGCCACTTGCCGAAGATGAGGGCGGCCAGGGCGATGAAGCCGGCCCCAGCGCTCATGGCGCGGATGAACTGGTTGAGGAAGCCGATGGAAAGGTAGGCCCCGGCGATTCCGGCCAGGACGCCCGAGAGGATGACCGCGGTGTAGCGCATCCGGATTACGTTCACCCCCATGGTCTCGGCGGCCTCGGGGTGTTCGCCCACGGCCCGAAGCCGCAGGCCCCAGGGGGTCTTGAAGAGCACCCACCAGACCAGCGGCACCAGCAGGAAGGCGAAGATGACTAGAACAGAGACGCTGCCCGGTCCCAGGCTCACGTTGGGCAGCCGGTTGACCACCTCCTGCGAGGTGGAGGTGTTGTTGTAAAGCACCTGTAGGACGATGGAGGGGGCCCCCAGGGCGGCGATGTTGATGGCCGTGCCGGTGACGATCTGGTCGGCGCGGTACCGGATAGCCGCCACGGCGTGGATCAGCCCCACCAGCCCCCCCATCAGGGCCCCGGCCAGCAGGCCCACCCAGGGGATCCAGAAGGCCACCTGGCCGCCGGTGGCCACCTCGAGGCGGTTGACCGTGATTGCCGCTGCAGCCGCGCCGAAGAGGATCATGCCCTCCAGGGCGATGTTCACCACCCCGCTGCGCTCGGAGAAGAGCCCGCCTAAAGCGGTGAGCAGAAGCGGGGTGGCCTGACGCAGGGTTGAGAAGAAGAGCGCGATAGCAATTTCCATACGCCTACCCCCTGGCCTGCTTGGCCTCGGTCTCCACCTGGGCGGCTCGTAGAGGGTCGGTGAAGTAGCGCGGCAGGAGGCCGCCCACGGCGATGAAAAGGATGATCAGGGCCTGAAGCACCTGGATGATCTGGTTGCTGATGCCAAGCTGGGCGTTAAGCGAGACCCCTCCGGCCAGCAGCACCCCGAAGAGGGTGGCCGAGAGGAAGATGCCCAGCGGGGTGTTCTGTCCCATCAGGGCCACCGCAATGCCGTCGAAGCCCACGCTGGCCGGAAGGGCGGTCTTGAGCCGGTAGGTGCCGTCCATCCCCGCCCCCAGCACATAGTGGGTGGCCGCCAGACCGGCCAGCCCGCCGGAGATGAGCATGGCCAGCACCATCTTGCGCTTCAGGTTGACCCCGGCGTACTCAGCAGCCCTGGGGGCGAGCCCGGTGGCCCGCAGCTCGTAGCCCCCGGTGGTGCGGAAGAGGTAGAAGTTGTAGAACAGGAGGGCCAGGACCGCTATCAGGAAGGAGCCGTTTAGGAGCTGGGAGGCAAGCGCCGAGCTGATTTCCACCGGGAAGCCCGGCAGCCACCCGCCCAGCACGAATCCCAGCCCCGCTGCCCCGCCCGAGAGAAGCAGACGCCGCCCCAGGTCCAGCCGCCGCAGCCCGTAGTAGGCCAGCACACCGGCCACCACCGCCAGCGGCAGGGCCCAGGAAAAGGTGTTCTGGGGGGCCAGGATGTGGATCATGAGGGGTATGCGGGCCCCTTCCTGCATCTCCTCGCTGCGCCCCTCGAAGCCCTCGGCCTTGAAGGGCAGCCGCACGGTGTAACCGAAGAAGCGGTACTCGTTGGCGGCCAGCATGAAGAGCAAAAGCGAGGCCGCGATGTAGTTCATCATGATGGTGTTGATGACCTCGTTGGCCCCGAAGCGGGCCTTGAGCCAGCCCACAATGCCGCCCCACAGCGCCCCGCCCAGGGCGGCGGCCAGGATGGCGGCGGGCAGCAGCAAAAAGCCGGGGAGGGGCAGGTAAACCCCGACCAGCATAGCGCAGAGGGCCCCGAGGGTGAGCTGGCCAGGGGCCCCGATGTTGAAGAGGCCGGCCCGGAAGCCAAAAGCCACCGCCAGACCGGTGAAGATCAAGGGGGTGGCGAAGGCCAGGCTGTTGAAGAGGCCGGGCAGGCTCAAAAGGGGGCTGAACAGGATCTGGAAGGTGTAGGTCACCAGGTCGAGTTTCCCGGCGATGAACTCGCGCAGCCCCCCGTCCCCCTCGGTGCCGAGGCCCGGCCGCAGGATGGCCACCACCACCCCCCCCACCACCACGGCCAGCAGAAGGGCGACCACCGGGACCACCACCCCCCTCAGGCGCACCAGGAAGGCCAGCCCCCCTGGGCGTTGCATGCGGGCCAGCAGCAGGAGGGCCAGGGCGTAGAAGAGCCCCGCGTAAAGGCCAAGCGAGAGGGCGAAGCGCCGCAGGGGGGGGCGGCGCGCCCCGGCGGCCAGGGCGGCCTCGTTGGCGGCCCCCACGCCCTGGTAGAAGAGCAGGGCCCCCGCCGCGAAGAGCGCCAGGCCCAGGGCCCCCAGGAGGTAGAGCCCTCGAGCCCGGGCCTCAGGGTCAGGCAGGAAATACACCCCTCCTGCTGCTGCAATCAGGAGCACCCAAAGGCCAAACAGGGGCCCCAGCCAGGGAAAGGAAAGGCCCTCGGGCAGGGCGAGGCCTTGGGGGTTGATGGGGCCCAGGGGGTTCAGCAGGTAGCCGGTTCCGTCGAACTCCCGCATGGGGACGGCCCAGGGGGAAAAAATCATAATCAGGAGCACCAGGCCGCTCCCCAATAAGAACAGCAGTCGGCTCATAGCTTCCTCGGATTCTTACATATCGGGCGCGGTGGCGCTACCGGTCAGAGGTTTTGCTGGAGCCATAAAAGCAGCAAGCCCCTGGCGCTCCAGGCCAGGGTGCGCAACCAGTTGCTCCGGACCAGCCAGGCGTGGGCCCTAGGGTCGAAGCCCCGGCCCAGGCGGGCGTGCAGGGGCACGGCGACCAGGGCCGTGTGCAGCCAGATGAGGCCCAGCAGCAAAACCAGCATCCAGCCGGCCCAGGCCGGTAGAGCGGGCGGCCAAAGGGCCAGAAGGGCTAGTCCAGAGGCGAGCTCAAAGAGCATCAGCGGTCCCACCACCCAGGTAATTCGCCGGGCGTGGGCAGCTTCGTAGGCGGGGAAGTGCTCCGGTCCTACCCGCTCGAAAAGAGGGTAGTGCACGACCTGTATGGTCCAGATGAGCCCCACCAGGGCCCAGGTGCAGGCCAGGTGGAAAAGCAGAAGGAGCTCGAGGCCGCTGTCCATACCGGCCTAGGGGGCCTTGAGGGTCTGGTCCAGGAAGCGCAGGGTGCGCCGGGCCACCTCGTCCCAGCCGGCTTCCTGGGACAGGGTGGCCGGGTTGTCGCCCCGCTGGGGGCCGTAGGCGCCGAACCCGGCGTGGTTGAGACCTGGGATCACCTCGAAGCGAGTGTTCTTGGGGAACTTGGCCCGGTGTTCCTCGATTTGCTCTGGGCTGATGCGCCCGTCTTTCTCTCCCAGAAGGGCCAGGGTGGGCAGGCTTTGGCTCGACAGGTCGTTTTGGGGGTAGGCGGCCCACATCACCAGGGCCTGGACCCCCGGGACGCTGGCGGCGAAGTTGGAGGCCACCACGCCCCCCAGGCTGTGCCCCCCAACGGCCCAGGGCAGGTCCGGTGCCTCCTGAATGGCCAGGCGGGCCTTGCCCTGTTCGGTGACGGCGAGGTTGAAGCGCACCCGCAAAAGGGCCACCCGGTAGCCGGCCTGGGCGATGCGGCGGAGGACCGGGGCATAGGCTTCCGGCTCCACCAGGCCCCCAGGGTAGAAGGCCAGCCCCCCTCTGGCCTTCCCTGGGACGAAGACCCAGCCGTAAGCGGTGGGGCGCACCTCTAGCGCGGGGGTGGACTCCAGGGCCTGCAGGGCCTCGGGGAAGGGGGGGTAGGGCTTGAGGACGCGCTGGGTGTACCAGACCATGGCGGAGGCGAAGAACAAAAGCCCCCCAAAGAAGACCAGCCAGAAGACGTGGTGCTTGCTCAACCTCATGGGGCCTATCCTACCTAGTCGGCCAGGGCTGGGGCGGTGCGGGTCTCGTAGCGCTTCCGCTCGAAGTAGTAGAAGGCCGCGGGTACTACAAAGAGGGTGAGGAGCATAGAGACCGAGACCCCGCCCAGGATAATGATGCCCAGGGGCCGGCGGAACTCCGAGCCTTCCCCCACCGCGGCGATGAGGGGAATGGAGATCATGAGCACCGTCAGGGTGGTCATCAGAATGGGCCGCAAGCGGAGCCGCCCTGCCTCCACCAGGGCCTCGTAGAGGGGTTTTTCCCGCGCCTCACGCACAGCGAAGTCCAAGAGCAGGATGGCGTTTTTGGTGACCAGCCCGATCAGGATCACCACCCCCAGCACCGAGACCACGTCCAGGCCGCTTCTAAAGAAGTAGAGGAACCAGAAGGCCCCCACCAGGGCAAGCGGCACCGGCAGCAGCAGGTAAAGGGGGTAGCGGAAGGTGTTGAACTGGCTTGAAATCACCAAAAAGTTGAGCAAAAGCGCCAGCCCAAAGGCAATTGGGGCGCTTCGGGCCAGGTCGCCCACGAAGGCGGTTGAGCCCTGGCTTTCGAGCTGGACCCCGTCCTCCAGCACCCCGGCCTTCTCCAGCTCGGCCCGTACCATGTTGGAGATTTGCAAAATGCCCATCTCCACCCCCGGGGCCCGGTTGGCGTTGATGCCTGCGGAGAAGGCCTGGTTGGTGCGGGCGAGCTGGGCAGGGGTCTGGCGGGTCTCAAACTGGCCCAGGTTACCTATGGGCAGCGTGCTGCGCAAGGCCGGGGCCGCCACCGGGAGCGAGAGCAGGCTGCTTTGGTCGGGTACCAGCCGGGGGTCAGCCCGCACCACGATGGGAATATCGTCCCCCCCTGCCCGCAGGCTTCCGGCCTGGGTCCCGGCGTTGTAAATCCGCAGGGTCTGGGCCAGGTCGCCGGGGGTGAGGCCGGTGCCCTGGAGCCGGTTGGGGTCTGGCACCAGCACCCGCTCGATGGCGGTCTCCTCGAGGCTGCTGCGCACATCCGAGAGGTAGGGCAGCCGGCGGAGCACCTGCAGCGCAAGCCGGTTCTTCTCCTCCAGCAGGCGGGGGTTGGGGGCAGTCAGGGTGAACTGCAGGTCAGCCGCCCCCCCGGGCCCCCCCTCCGGCACCGTCACCCGCAGTTCGGCCTCGGGCCGGTCGGCCAGGAGCGCTGCCAGGCCCTCGCGGTAGAGGGGCACCAGGTCGTAGACGTTGGGCCGCTCTTCGCGCGGCACCAGCTCCACCACGATGCGGGCCCGCTCGGGGTTGCCGGTGCCCAGGAGGTTCTGCGAGCTGCCCACGGTGCTCAAAGCAGCCCGCACCTCGCTTCGGGTGGCCAGCCAGCCCTCCAGCCGCCGGGTCAGGGCGTCGGTCTCGGACAGGGCCGTGCCCTTGGGCAGGGCCAGGTCGATGTTGATCTGGCCGCTGTCGTTTTTGGGGGTGAAGTTAAAGGGGATGCGGGGGGCCACCAGGCCGATGCTGAGGAAGAAGCCCAGGCCCACCAGGATCACCAGGCCGCTGCGCCTGAGCGAGGCGGCCAGAAAGCGGGCGTAGAGCTCCCGCAGGGCGAGGAAGACCCGCTCCGAGCCGCCGTGCAGGCTGCCGGCGATGGCCCCGGCCAGGCCGAGCACCACCGAGGCGGCCCAGCGCAGGGGGGCCAGCGCAAGGGTTAGGGGGGTGATGAGCAGGTTGAACAGGCGCCGGCCTGGGCTGAGGTGGGGTTCTTGGTAGACGTGGAGCCGCAGGCCCCAGCGCAGGTCCTCCCCAAGCCCCAGCAGGCGCCGACCGAGCTGCCGCCAGCTTGGGGGGTCGGGGTCGGGGAAGTAGGCCAGCCGCACGGTGAGGAAGAAGAGGGCCTCGAGCCAGCTCACCGCGATGGCCGCGGCCAGCACAATGCCGAACTGGCGGAAGAACTCCCCGATGATGCCGGGCAGGAAGCTGATGGGCAGAAAGACCGCCAGCAGCGAGAGGGTGGCCGCCGAGACCGCGGAGAGCACCTCGGTGGACCCCTTGAGCACCGCCTGCAGGTTGTCGTAGCCCATCCGGCGGTAGCGCTCGATGTTCTCCGAAAGCACGATGGAGTCGTCCACCACGATGCCCACGGCCACAATCAGGGCCAGAAGGCTGATGATGTTGAAGGTAAAGCCCAGCAGCCCGAAGACGATCAAGGCCCCCGACATGGTGATGGGGATGGCCAGCACCACGCTGAAGACCGAGTTGAGCTTGCCCAGGAAGATGAGGGTGATGAAGGAGACGATGAGGGCCACCAGCAGGACCTCGCGGAAGGTGTCCTGCACGGTGTTCTCGATGAAGGTGGTGGTGTCCCCCACGATCTGGGCCTTGTAGCCTGCTGGCAGGTTCAGTTCCCTCAGGGTGCGCTTGACCCCCTGGGCCACCGCGACCGCGTTGGAGTCGGGGGTCTTGCGCACGGCCAGGGGGATGACCGGCTGGCCGTTGAGCCGGGTGAGGCGGGTGGGCTCGGCCTGGGTATCGCGCACCACCCCCAGGTCGCGCACCTCGAGGCCCCGCGCAGGGTCGACCAGGATGCGCCCCACCTCCTCCGGGGTGGTGGGGGTGTTGCGCAGGGTGAAGAGGAGGCGCTGGCCCTGGAGGTCCTGGGTGCCCGCCGGAACCGCCAGGGCCGAGGCCTGGATGGCCCCCACCACCTGCTGGGGCGAGAGGCCATAGGCCGCCACCCGGTAGGGGTCGAGCAGCACCTGAATCTGCCGCTCAGGGGCCCCCTGCACCTGCACGTCGGCCACCCCCGAGACCAGCTGGAGCCGGGGTTTGAGCACATCGTTGGCGTACTTGGCCACCTCGCGCAGGTCGCGTCCGTCGGCCGAGAGGGCGACGAAGAGGATGGGGGCCGCCCCGGGGTCGAAGCGCTGCACCACCGGGGCCTGGGCCTCGCGGGGAAGCTGGCCCCGCACCGCGGCCACCCGCTGGGCCACGTCGGTGGCCACCCGGTTGATGTCCTGGCCGAACTCGAAGGAGATGATCACCTGGGAGAAGCCCTCGGCCGAGAGCGAGGCGATCTGGTCGAGGCCCGAGAGGGTGGAGACCGCGTCCTCAATGGGCCGGCTCACCTGTTGCTCCACCTCCTCAGGCCCTGCGCCGGGATAGGCGGTGGTTACGGCCACCACCGGGATTTCAAAGCGGGGCAGCAGGTCCACCCCCACCCGGCTGCCCGAGATGAGGCCGAAGAGCACCATGGCCAGGAAGACCGCGGTGGAGAAGACGAACCGCCGCACGAAGAACTCGATGAGGGGGTTGACAGGCCTTTCCTCCTTCACCGCACCACCTCCACCCTATCCCCGTCGCTCAGGCTGGTGGGCACCGGAAAGATGACCCTGGCCCCCCGTTCCACCCCTTCTACGGCCACCTGGGCCCCGCTGTCGCCCAGGACCCGCACCGGGGTGCGCACGGCCCGGTCTTCCTGCACCACGAAGACGAAGGTGCTGCGCCCCTCGGTGCGGAGCGCCCCAGCGGGGAGCAGCACCCCTTCGGCCAGGTTCAGGTTGTAGCGCACCTGGGCGCTGGCCCCGGGGGGCAGGCTGCCCTCCACCTCTGCCGTGAGCTCCACCAGCCGGTCGGTGCCCGGCACCTTGCTGCTCCTGCTCACCCTGGCAGGGTAGGTCTGCCCGCCGTAGCCCAGGCTCAGCGTGGTGCCGATGGGGAGGGCCGCGGCCTCCTCGGGGGGCAGGCGGAAGCTGGCCTCGAGCCGGCTGGTGTCGGCCAGGCGGAAGACCCGCTGCCCGGCGGCCACGAACTCCCCGGGGTTCACGAACACCTCGGCCACCACCCCGGCGAAAGGCGCCCTGACCTCGGTGTCGCTGAGGGCCCGGCGGGCCTGGGCAAGCTGGTTCTCGGCCTGGCGCACCTGCAGGCGCAAAAGCGCCAGGTCTTCCTGGGAGGCCCGCTGGGCGCGGGCCAGGTTTTCACGGGCGTTGTCGGCCGCGGCCTTGGCCTGGTTGTAGGCGGCCTCGAGGCCCACCAGCTCCACCTGGGCCAGGGCCCCCGCTTGGTAGAGCTGCTGCCCCTCCTGGTAGCGCCGCTCGGCGGCCCGCAGGTTGGCCAGGGCCGACTCCAGACTGGCCTGCAGGGGGGCCAGCGAGGCGGCGGTGGAGCGTTCAGCCCGGGCCAGGTTGATCCGGGCCTGCTCCAGCGCCAGCTCGGCGTTGGTGAGGGCAGTCTGGGCGTTGACCGGGTCGAGCCGGAGCACCACCTGGCCGGCCCCCACCCGGCTGCCTTCCCGCACCAGGACCGCCAGCACCTTGCCGCTGGCGGTGGCCCCCACCTGGCTCTCGCGGATGGGGGCCAGGGTGGCCCCGGTGGTGCGGCTTATGGAGAGGCGCCCGACCTGGGCCTCCACCACCCGTACCCGCACGTTGTTCTCCCTTGGGGCGGAGGTTTCCTGGGCCGGGCGGCGAGGGCCGCAACCCGCCAGAAAGGCCAGCAGGGCCAGCGCCATCACCAAAGGTGCCATCCCTCGCATCAGCGCTCCCCCGCCAGCAGGCTGTAGTAGGCCCGCCAGTAGCTGCCCAGGGCCTGCTGGGCCGCCAGCTCGGCCTGCAGGTAGCTGAGCTCGGCCTGCAGGTAGGCGAGCTGGCTGATGAGCCCCGCATCCAGCCGCTTCTTCTCGTTGGCCAGGGTTTCGCGGGCGTTGGCCAAAGCGGCCTGCTGCACGCTCAGGGCCCGCGCGGCGGCCTCCAGGTTTTGGTATAGCGAGTCGTACTGCAGGCCCAGCCCCCGCTCCACCTCGCGGGCCCCCGCGGCGGCCTGCTCGGCCCGGGCCTGGGCGGCCTCGATCTCGGCCCGGGCCGCGTAGCTCGGGTCTAGCAGCTCCACCTGGAGCCGGGCCAGCTCCACCCGCTGGCGGGCCTGGAGCATGTCGGGGTTCTTGCTGAGGAGCGTTTGGCTCAGGCTGGCTGCGGGCAGGGCCGGGGGGTTGGGCAGAGGGGCCAGGCCGGCGAAGTTGCCCACCAGGCTGCGCAGGCTGCTCTGGGCCAGGGCTAGGCCGTTCTCGGCCCGGCTCAGGTTGCTTTTAGCCTCGTCCAGACGGTTTTGGGCGTTGCGCACGTCCAAAGCGGTGCCGGAGCCGTTGCGCTGGCGGATCTGGGCCACCTCGAGGCCCCGGCTGGCGATTTCCACCGCCTTCTGGGCCAGGCGCACCTGGAGCTGGGCCTCCAGCACCTGGGTGTAGGCCCCCACGATGCTGCTTTGGGCCTGGGCCAGGGCCCGCTCGTAGCTGGCCTGGGCCAGGGCCAGCCGCTGCTCAGCCTGCACCCGGGCTGGCCGGGTCAGGAGGGGGTCGGCCAGGATGCGCTGAAGGTTGGCGCGGGCGTCGTCCAGCTCTACCTGGGCAGCCCGCACCGGGGCTTGATCGGTGGCCTTGGCCAGGGCCCCTTCCAGGGTCAGGTTTTGGCCTAGGGCAAGAGGGGTCAGCAGGGCAAGGAGGGCTAGAACGGCTGGCTTCATGGCTTTACCTCACGGATGGGCAGGGCGTAAAAACGGTAAAGGTCCAGGATGCGCTGGATGCGGGTGAACTGGGCTTGCTCCACCCCCAGCCGGGCCTGGGCCAGGCTGAGCTCGGCCTGCAGGGTGCTCAGGGGGCTGGCAAGCCCCAGGCGCTCGCGCTCCTTGGCCTCGGTCAGGGCTTTTTCCGCGTCTTTTAGGGCGGATTGGGCGTTGGAGAGGTTCTGTTCGGCTGCTTCCACCCCGCTTTTGAGCAGCTCGAGCTGGAGCCTGCTGTTGCGCCGGGCAGCCTCCAGGGCCTGCTGGGCGGCCTCCACCTGCTTTTGTGCCGCCTCCAGGGCCTCTAGGACCCCGAAGGAGAGGTTGGCCGAAAGGCCGATTTGCAGGACGCCGTTGATGCGGTCCTGGGGGGGGGTGCGCCCCTGGGACTGGTAGGTGTAGCCCAGGCTGGGTTGCAGGGTGCGGGAGTTGAGCGAAAGCGTCCAGGCCTCGTTGCTGGAAGTGTTGCGGGTGTAGCTGCCCTGCAGCACGGGCAGCACGCTGCGCAAGGCCCGGTCGTAGGCGATCTGGGCGTTTTGGAGCTGCAGCTCGGCCTGGCGCACCGAGGGTGGGGTGGCCTCGGGGGGTGGGTCCAGGGGGGGTGGGGCGGCCTGTTCGCTGCCTATCAGGTCGGCCAGGCTTTTTCGGGCCAGGCCCAGGTTGCGCTCGGCCTCGGCCTGCTGCAAAACGGCCTGCCGCAGGCTGGCCTCGGCCTGGCGCAGCTCGCCGGAGGCGGCACCCCCCCGCTCGGCCCGCAGCCGGGTGGCTTCCAGACCGGCCTGGGCCAGCCGGACCGCCAGCCGGGCCACCTCCAGCCCCCCCTCGGCCAGCCGCACCCGGTAGGCAGCCTCCACCGCCTGGGCCTGGAGCTGGGCACGGGCCTGCTGCAAGCCCAGCTCGGCCTGGGCCACCCCTATGGCGGCCTGGTTTACCGCATCGGCCACGTCCCCAAAGGGAAAAGGGGTGAGGGTGAGCCCCAGGCTCACCTGCTGGGCCTCGGTGGGCAGGTTGGCGCACTGGGGGTTCAGGGGGTTGGGGCAGACCGGGGGGCCGGGTGGGGGGGCGACGTCGAAGAAGGAGAAGCCCCCCTGGGCTTGGAAGCTCAGGGGGCTCTGGGTGGCCCTGAGCTGGGCTCGAGCCGCTTCCAGGGCCAGCTTGGCCTGCAGGAGGGAGGGGTGGTTTTCCAGCGGGGCAAAGAGGTCCTGGGCCAGCCCCCCGGTTGGGCCCAGTAGTGCGATGGCCAGCAGCAGACCCCTCTTCATGGCATCCCCTTCTCGCTGCGCGGCTCTATCAGTTTGCGGTAGCTCGCTAAGAGCAGCGCCAGCTCCTCGGCGCTCAGGCGGCCAAACCGCTCGCGCGAGACCTCCTTCCACCGCTGGCGCATCTTTTCCAGGAGTTCCTCCCCCTCCTGGGTGAGCAGGATCCGCACCTTGCGCTTGTTCTCGGGGTCGAGCTCGCGCCGCAGCAGGCCCCGTTCCTCCAGGCCGGCCAGGAGCTGGGAGATGCCCGGGGGCGAGGCGTCCATGATAAAGGCCAGGGCCGAGGGCTGGTCCATTCCTCCCGCGATGCACATGAGGGCGAAGGCCTGCATGGGGGAGAGCCCCAGGCCCTCGAAGGCCCGCTGCTGGTCGAGGCGCATCTGCCAGACCAGATGGGAGGAGAGGTGCCACATCTCGTCCATAATTTCGTCCAATGTAAACTTCATACCCATGAAATGTTATGGGGGACGAGGTGGGTCAATAGCAGGCTTCGCTACAGTTTTCACGAGAACTCGAGCGTGTCAGGGCGTGGTAAGCTACTGCCAAGATGGGGGAGAAAACCTTCGAGGAGCGGGAGCTGATCCTGGAGCTTTTTCCCGGCACTTCCCCGGAGCTGCTGCCTCCGGGGGAGATGCTTTATTACCGCGACGAGGAAGGGCGGGTGCACATCCGGGAAGAGCCCCATCATCTGGTGCTGGAGCCGCTGGAGGCCCTGCAGGGCACCACCCCCATCGTCTGTGAGGCTTGCCTGCGCCACATCTCCCGCGCCAGCGCCCAGTTTTTTCGCTTCGGTGTGGGGCAAAGCGGGCGGCACTTCCGCTACGTGGCCCTCTGCCGGGATACCGAAAGCTGCTCCGGCGTGGCCCGGCCCGGACGTTTGAGGGAGATTTTGCTTAGGGGTATACTACCCTGAGCGTTGCGTGGGCTAGGCCAGGCTCGGCGGGTAGAAGGCCGGGCCTTTCCTTCGGGGCCCGGGGGCTCTCACGCAAATCTCAGTTGCAGAGCGCATATCTATCGCCAGAAGACCTCAGGAGGCTGGATGGCACGGGAAGTCAAACTGACCAAGTCGGGGTACGAGCGATTGGTGGCCGAGCTCGAGCAGGAGCGCGCCCGCCTGCAGGAGGCCACCCGCATATTGCAGGAGCTGATGGAGTCTTCCGACGACTACGATGACTCCGGCCTGGAGGATGCCAAGCGGGAAAAAGCCCGGATAGAAGCCCGCATCGAGTCCCTCACCGACACCCTGTCCCGGGCCGAGATTATAGAAGAAGAAGGGCAGGAGGTGAGCGTGGTGAGCCTGGGGGCCATCGTGCACCTCCGCTCCAAGGAGGGGGAAGAGATGGAGGTGCAGGTGGTCTCGCCGGCCGAGGCCAGCGTGCTGGAGCGCCCCATGAAGATCTCCGACGAGAGCCCCCTGGGCCGGGCCCTCCTGGGCCAGCGGGTGGGGGCTAAGGTGATGCTCGATACCCCCAAGGGCAGGCGGGAGTTCAAGATTGTCTCCATTCAGCACTAGCGAGGGGGGCACTGGAACAGGGGGGGCTGGGGTGCGGTGAGGGCCACCTCGAGCCGGTAAGCATCCGGCCTTTCTAGCGCTCGCAGGTACAGCCCCACCCCCTCCGAACCCCGCTGCATGCGCAGTACCCAGTACGCTTCCCCTAGAAGGAGGTTGTATCTTTCACAGCGAAAGACGAAGCCCCGGGCCTGGAGCTGCCCCTGCAGGAGTTCGCCAAGCCGCCTGATTTCCGCTACGCTCCGGGGCCGGTAGCCGCTTTGGGGCTCGAAGTAGAACTCGGTGATCTCCACAGGGCCCTCTTCCAGCCGGGCTATGAGCTTGGCTTCCGGTAGCACCAGACCGTAGCGCTGGGAGACTGGGAGGGTGTCGGCTCCGAGAAAGACGGGTGCGCAGCCTGCGAGCAACAGGAAAAGCCACCGCATGGGTTACCTCCGCTTGAATTGAGCTTACTACAGGCCAGGAGGCTTTGGTAAGGTCGTATAATCGAGCAGTTTTGGTTATGCCCGAGCACAGCGAACAGACCCGACAGCGCCTGGCTAACCTCGAGGCCCTGGTCGAGGCCGGTTTTGAGCGCTTCCCCTACCGCTTCCCCAAGACCCACGAGGCCGCCGAAATCCTGAGCGCCCACGCCGGGGCGGCCCCCCAGGAGGAGTGGCCCCACGAGGAGGTGCGGCTGGCCGGCCGCCTGATGACCTTCCGCCACATGGGCAAGGCCAGCTTTGCCCACCTGCAGGACCAAAGCGGCCGGATCCAGCTTTACTTGGCCCGGGACGTCACCGAGCGCTACGAGCTTATAAAGAAGCTGGACATCGGCGATATCATCGGGGTCGAGGGGACGGTTTTCACCACCAAGACCGGGGAGATTACCGTCAAGGTGCGCCGCTACACCCCGCTGGTCAAGGCCCTCCACCCCCTGCCCGACAAGTGGCATGGCCTGCGCGACGTGGAGACCCGCTACCGCCAGCGCTACCTTGACCTCATCCAGAACCCTGAGGTGCGGGAGGTCTTCCGCACCCGAAGCCGGATGGTGCGCTATATCCGCGACTTCTTCGAAGCGCGGGGCTTTTTGGAGGTGGAGGGGCCCACCCTCCAGGTGGTGGCCGGGGGCACCGAGGCCCGGCCCTTCAAGACCTAC
Source organism: Meiothermus sp. QL-1 (assembly GCF_003351145.1). Taxonomy (NCBI): domain Bacteria; kingdom Thermotogati; phylum Deinococcota; class Deinococci; order Thermales; family Thermaceae; genus Meiothermus; species Meiothermus sp. QL-1. The sequence goes on from NZ_QQSV01000003.1 coordinate 251,994, forward strand.
CACCACGCCCTGGGCCACGAGTTCAACCTGCGGATTGCCCTGGAGCTTCACCTCAAGCGCCTGCTGGTGGGCGGTTTTGAGAAGGTTTTTGAGATTGGGCGCAACTACCGCAACGAGGGCATCTCACCCAAGCACAACCCCGAGTTCACCATGCTCGAGGCCTACTGGGCCTATGCCGACTACCAGGACATGATGGCCCTGGTAGAGGACCTGCTTTCGGGGCTGGTGCAGCACCTCTTTGGCACCACCCAGATTCGCTACCGCGAGCACACCCTCGACTTCGCCAGGCCCTTTCACCGGCTGGACTATGTGACCGTGCTCAAGGAAAAGGCCGGGCTCGAGTTCGACCCCACCGACCTCGAGCGGCTTCGGGCCTGGGCCGACGAGAGGCACCCTGAGCTGCGGGCCGTGCCCAGCTATAAGCTCCTGGACAAGCTCTTCGGTCACTACGTGGAGCCCCACCTGATTCAGCCTACCTTCGTGCTGGACGTTCCGCTGGTCATAAGCCCCCTGGTCAAGCGTCACCGCGACCCTGCCAAGCCCAACCTCACCGAACGGGCCGATCTGTTCGCGGCAGGTTTGGAGCTCGCCCCCATCTATTCCGAGCTCAACGATGCCCTCGACCAGCGGGCGCGCTTCGAGGAGCAGGCCCGGCGGCGGGAGGCCGGCGACGAGGAGGAGCCCGAGATCGACGAGGACTTCCTGCTGGCGCTGGAGTACGGGATGCCACCCGCGGCGGGTATGGGCCTGGGCATCGACCGGCTGGCCATGCTGCTTACCAACCAGGAAAGCCTCCGCGATGTGATCCTCTTTCCCCTGCTCAAGCCGCGCAGGGAGGCGGCGTTGCGGGAGGCCGAGGAGGCATAGGGCCCCAGCAGAGGTTGGCCGGGCGGGTGGGCCCGGCCTTCTCTTTTTAGTGGTCTTTACTAAGGTTTGTTTATAGATGAGAGGAGGATGTGCAAATTTGGATGACCCGTAGACGCGGCGGTGCTAAAGTGCTTGCAGCCTATGCGCGAGGAACCTGCCAGCACCAAGGAGGCCAGAACCATGCGCGTCCGGCTTCGCTTTGCGCCTGAGGTACGGGGGCGCTTTCGCGAGCGGATGTACCCCAACCTCCAGATCCTAGGGCAGCTCGAGGGTGGCTACACTCTCGTTGAAATTCAGCTCGACCCCGGCAGCCACACCGATGAATTCCCCCTCGAGCTGCTTTCCTGGGTCTTGAGCTGGGGGAGCCGGGTGGAGGTGCTGGAGCCGCCAAGTCTGCGCCAAAGCTGGCTGGCCGAGGTGCGGGCGGTGCTCGAGCGCTACGGGAACACCAGCTCTTTCCCCAGTCCCTTCGTGTTCTGGGGCCACTCCCACCCCGATCCCTCTAGCTGGCAGCCCCTGCGGGCCCACCTGGAGGCCGTAGCCCGGTTGGCAGCCTCGAAGGCCCAGCCCTTCGGCGAGGAGGAGAACGGTTGGTTGGCCGGGCTCCTGCACGACTTGGGCAAGTATGGCGACCGCTTCCAGCTTCGGTTGGAGGGGAAGATAGGCGGCCTCGACCATTGGTCGGCTGGGGCCCACCTGGCCCTCTTCGAGTACCGCCAGCCGGCGGTGGCCCTGGCCATCCAGGGGCACCACATCGGCCTGCAAAGCGGTTCCCGAGAGGCCCTTAAGGGTATGCGCTTGCGCTCCGATGGGCGGGGTTTTCCCCCGAATTTGAAGCTCAGCGAGGTGAACCTGGAGCTGCTCAAGCGCCGTTTGGAGGAGGATGGCCTGAAGCTGCCACCCCCCAGCACGGCCCTGGTGGAGCAGATCAGCAGCGCGGCAGCCATGCTGGACACCCGGATGCTCTTCTCAGCCCTGGTGGACGCCGATTTTGTGGATACCGAAGCCCATCTGCGCGGTGAGGGCTACCGTCCTACCCCCCCGCCCTTGCAGGTGGGGCAGGCCCTGGCCCGCCTGGAGAGCTATCTGGACGAACTGGGTCGAGACGAGCGCATCCCCCCCAAGATCCGCGCCCTACGCAAGGCCCTCTCCGATGCGGCAGCGGAAGCGGCCCGGGATGCTGGGCGCCTTTTTACCCTCACTGCCCCCACCGGTCTGGGCAAAACCCTCGCCATGCTGCGCTTTGCCTTGCGCCGAGCCCTGCGCGATCCCCGCATAAGGCGTATCGTGGTGGTGCTGCCCTACCTTTCCATCCTCGACCAGACTGCCCAGATTTACCGCGAGCTTTTCCGGGATTTCGGTGCCCACTACATCCTGGAGGACCACAGCCTGGCCTACCGCTCCTCGGGCGAGGCATTTTCCGACGAGCAGGACTGGAACGAGCGCGAGCGCCGCCTCCTCACCGAGAACTGGGAGGCCCCCATCGTCCTCACCACCCACGTGCAGCTTCTGGAGAGCCTGCACAGCAACCGGCCCGGCGCCTGTCGCAAGCTCCACAACCTGGCGGGGAGCGTGCTCCTGTTTGACGAAGTGCAGACCCTTCCCGCCCATCTAGCGGTGCCCACCCTGAAGACCCTCTCCCGCCTGGCCAGCGACAAATATGGCTCGGTGGTGGTCTTTGCTACCGCCACCCAGCCCGCTTTCGATATGCTGGACGAACAGGTGCGGCAGGGCGAGCCCCAGGGGTGGTGGCCCGTGGAGATTGCTCCGGCCCCCGAGGTGCTGTTCCAGCAGAGCCGGCGGGTGGAGGTGGACTGGTGGCTCAAAAGCCCTACCCCCCTCTCCCACCTGGTGGCCCTGCTGGCCGCTGAGCCCCAGGTGCTGGTGGTGCTGAACCTCAAGCGGCAGGCCCACGCCCTGTTTCGGCTGGCGGAAGAGCGGGGCCTGGAAGGGCTTTTCCACCTCTCCACCGCCCTTTGCCCGGCCCACCGCCTGAAGGTGTTGGAGGAGATTCAGGCTGCCCTGGAAGCAGGAAAGCCCTGCCGCCTGGTTTCCACCCAGGTGGTGGAGGCGGGGGTGGACCTGGATTTCCCCATCGGGTATCGGGCCTTGGGGCCCCTGGAGGCCATTGCCCAGACCGCCGGCCGGGTCAACCGCCACGGGCGGCGTAAGGAGGGACGGCTGGTGGTCTTCCTGCCCGAGGACGAGGGGTACCCAGACCCAGCCTACGCCCGGGCGGCCGCCCTCACCCGGGTCCTGCAGGCCGAAGGGGGGCTGGACCTGGGCCCCGCCGCCTTCCGGCGCTACTACCAAAGCCTCTACCGGCTGCAGGACGTGAGCGATGAGGAGATAGAAAACCTCATCTTGACCCAGAACTACGCCGAGCTGGCCCGGCGCTACCGCATCATCGAGAGCCCCACGGTGAACGTGGTGGTGCCCTACAACGAAGAGGCCCGTGCCCTGATGCAGGAAGCTCGCCATCACGGCATCAACGCCCAGTGGGTCCGCCGGGCCCGGACCTACGCGGTGCCCTACTTCCTGCCCAGGAGCGGACCCCCTCCTTTTTTGGAGACCCTCTTCCTGCGTCGGGGCCGTGCCCAGGTGCCCGACTGGTTCCTCTGTCCCGACCCAGGTCAGTACCATCCCCGCCTGGGCTTCATGCCGGAGGAGGGCCTAGGCCTGGTGGTTTGAACTAAGGAGGTTGTAAACAAATGCAAAGTTTTACCCTGGAAGTCTGGGGGGACCTGGCCTGCTTCACCCGGCCCGAGCTCAAGGTGGAGCGCTTCAGCTACCCCATCATCACCCCCAGCGCCGCCCGGGGCATCTTTGACGCCATCTACCTGGAGTTTGACCCCGCCACAAGGACCCCTCGCATGTACTGGCAGGTGGAGCGCATTGAGGTGCTGAACCCCGTGCGCTACATCGCCCTCATGCGCAACGAGGTGAAGGAAAAGGCCAGCCTGAGGAAGGTCCAGGAGTGGATGAAAGACCCCAGTTCCTTTGAGCCCCTCTATGCCGACGCCACCCGGGAGGACACGGGCCAGGACACCAGGGGGCGCACCCAGCGCCAGACCATGGCCCTAAAGGACGTGCGCTACCGCCTCACCGCCCATGCGGTGCTTTACCAAGAGGACCACGCCCTGCGCCGCAAGGTGGAGGAGAGCTTCCTCCGCCGGGCCCGGGCCGGCCAGTGCATCTACCAACCCTACCTGGGCTGCCGGGAGTTTGCCGCCTACTTCCGCCTGGTGGAGCCGGGGGAGGCCTCGGCCCCCGTGCCCTACAGCGAAAAGATGGGCTGGATGCTCTACGATGTGTTTGACCTCTCCCGCCCCGGCCGGCCCCTGCGTCCGGATAGGGGAGAGCGGCCCAGGATCAGCCTCTTTGAAGCGGAGGTGGTCAATGGGGTCCTCGAGGTGCCCCCCTACGGGAGCCACCGGGTGAGAAAGGGGGAGGTCTGATGCTGGCCCAGTTGGTGGAGTACACCCGGCGCAAGGGCCTGGCCAGTGAGACCGGCTTCACCACCAAGGAGGTCCGCTGGCTGGTGGGGGTGAGCCCCGAGGGGAGGTTTACCGGGCTCGTCCCCCTGGGCCAGGCGAAGCCCGCCCCCGACCTCTCCCAGCCCGAGATGATGGCCCTGCCCGGCTATCTGCGGACCCAGGGGCACCAGGTGGAGCAGGCCGCCCACTTCCTGGCCGATACCTGCGCGGTGGTGTTCGGCCTTACTGAGAAGGACGAGCAGGGCAATCCCAAAAAGCCCGAGGAGCACGCCAAGAACCTGGAGAAGCAGAAGACCTTCCGGCTCCTCCTCGGGCTGGCCGCCCAGGGGGTGCCCCTGCTGGTGCCCATCCAGAAGATGCTCTCTGACCGGGAGGAAATGGGACGGGTCTTGGGGGCCCTCGAGGCCCAGGCCCAGAAGAAGGGGAAGGAGCGGCTCAGGCCCACGGACAAGGTCTCCTTCCTGGTGGGCGGGGAGTGCGTGCTGGACCGCCCCGACTGGCACGGCTGGTGGCGGGGTTTCCGGGCCCGGGCCTTTCCTGCCGCGGGCAGCAGGGGCCAGATGCGTTCTTTTGCCAGCGGGGAGCTGGTCCAGCCTGCCAACACCCACCCCAAGGTCACCAAGCTGGGAGGCAGCGCCTTCGGCCACGCCCTGGTCACCTACGACAAGGAGGCCTTTGAGTCCTATGGCCTCTCCCAGGGGGAGAACGCTGCGGTGGAGGAACCCCTGGCCACCGCCTACCGGGACGGCCTGGACCACCTCCTGCAGCGGGCAGAGACCCTGGGGGAGATGAAGGTGGTGGTCTGGTACGACCGGGATATCCCCGAGGAGGACGACCTCTTCCGCGACCTCTTTGCCCCCATGGGCGCCGAGGCCCAGGAGGCCCAGGCCCTGGAGCGGGCCCGCAGGGTGCTGAAGGCCCTGAAGACGGGGGAGGCCCCGCCCGAGGTGCGCCAGAGCCGCTTTTTTGCCCTGGCCCTGAGCCCCGCCTCGGGACGAGTGATGGTGCGGGACTGGCAGATGGGGGCCCTCGAGGACTTCATCCAGGCGGTGCAGGCCTGGTTTGAGCACCTCTCCATCGTGCGCCGGGGCGGGGACGGGCCCGCCAGGCTGCCAGGCCTCCAGCGCCTCTTCCTGAGCCTGCAGCGGCCCAGGTCCCCCGACCAGGCCTTGGACGACTACATAAAGCCCATCAAAACCCTCCAGGTCCCCCTCTGGCGGGCGGCCCTGAACCCCAGCCAGCCCATCCCCTACGGGGCCCTGGCCCGGATCATGGAGTCCCACACCGCGGAGGTGATGAGCGGGGCTTTCCTCGAGGCCCTCAAGACCCCCAAGCCGGACGCCGAGGCCCTGGGGCGCATCTACGCCCGCATGGGGCTTCTGAAGGCGTACCACATCCGCAAAGGGAGGAGGATAGGAATGGCCTTAGACCCCAACCACCCCAGCCCGGCCTACCACTGCGGCCGCCTCATGTGCCTCCTGGCCCAGATCCAGGAGGCCTCTGCAGGCGCGGAGGTCAACGCCGGCGTGGTGCAGCGCTACTACGGCGCCGCCAGCAGCACCCCTGCCCTGGTGCTGGGCCGCCTCACCCGGCTTTCCCAGCACCACCTGGCCAAGCTGGCCAAGGACGCCCCGGGCCTGGCCTACTGGTTCAACACCCAGCTGGCCCAGGTCTGGAGCGCCCTGGGCCCCACCCTGCCCCGCACCCTGAACCTGGAGGAGCAGAGCCTCTTTGCCCTGGGCTTCTACCACCAGCTGGCCCAAAGCCGGATGAAGGGGGAGGGCTCCCAGACCCCCTTGGAGTAGAGGAGGTGAGGTATGTCCCGGCCCATCCAGAACCGCTACGAGTTCCTTCTGTTTTTTGACGTACAGGACGGCAACCCAAACGGTGACCCCGATTCGGGCAACGCCCCCCGGGTGGACCCCGAGGACGGCCACGGCCTGGTGAGCGATGTGGCCCTGAAGCGCCGCGTCCGCAACTACGTCCAGGTGGCCCGCCAGGGGGTGCCGGGTTTTGCCATCTTCGTCCAGCACGGCACTAACCTGAACCGCTTCATCTTTGAGGCCCACGAGAAGACCCCGGGGGGGTACACGGGAACCAAGACCAAGGACAAGGTGGAGGCCGCCCGCCGCTGGATGTGCGAGAACTTCTTTGACGTGCGCACCTTCGGCGCGGTGATGAGCACCGGGCCCAACGCTGGGCAGGTGCGGGGGCCGGTGCAGATCACCTTTGCCCGGAGCCTCCACCCCATCTTCCCTGCGGAGGTGAGCGTCACCCGGGGGGCCGTGGCCGAGGACGTGAAGAACGCCAAGACCCTGGAGGACTACCTGCGCTGGGAGAGGGAACAGCCCGAGGACGAGCTCCGCACTATGGGGCGCAAGAGCCTTGTCCCCTACGGGCTTTACGTGGCCAGGGGCTTCGTGAGCGCCCACCTGGCCCAGGGCACCGGCTTCAGCCAGGAGGACCTGAAGCTCCTTGTGGAGGCCCTCCTCAACATGTTTGAGCACGACCGCAGCGCCAGCAAGGGGCACATGGCCACGCGGCGGTTCTACCTCTTCCAGCACGTGGGCACCAACCCCAACAACCCGGAGAACCAGCGCCAGGCCATGCTGGGCTGCGCCCCGGCCCACCGCCTGCTGGACCTGGGCCAGGTGGTCTTTGCCCGCCTCCTGGACGAGACCAGGCCTCCCCGCCGCTTTGCCGACTACGCGGTGAAGGCGGACCCCGATAGGCTACCCAGGGGGGTGCGCATGCTGGAGCTGGACCAGTGGGACGAGGAGCGGTTTGACGCCTGGATGGGAGGTGTCCATGCCTAGGAGGGTGCCCATTCCCCCCCCCCCGGAGCTGAAGGAGCCCGCCCTGGAGGCCTGGTCGCTTAGAGAAAAGAGGGGGTGTGGGGGAGCTATAATCCCCCGGTTTTCAAACCGGGGATACATGGACTCCCCCACGTGCTCCGAAGGAGCCCATAGCATGGTGGGCGGTCGTTTTGCGGTACCATGTGCATGTACCTGAAGAGCGTGGCGCGGTGCGGGAAAGGTTGATGCCGGTATTCCGGGAGACCTGCTCGATGA